>JALLON010000332.1 GCA_027717925.1 Acidobacteria bacterium AH-259-G07
GACCAGCGCACCAGGTTTTCATCATCCACAACGAGAACCGTTTTACCTCTCATGCCGTCTCTCACTTGGGGGCCCCAAAACAAAGGCCGCTCCCGCTTTAGACTCTTTTCTCACTTCAAGCTCCCTTCCACTCACTCGATTAGTTTACCAGCACTCAACTATAGAGACGGTTTGAAAATCGCACGGGTGAAGATTTTAAACCATTTTAACTGCATTCAGACTCTAGCAAGATCTTGGCCACTCGCTGATCGACTTGGAAACTCGTGTCCAGTTTGGCTCAAAGAAAAAAGTCTCCTCTCGAGATTGTGGGTGAAATAACCCATTTGAGGATCTTGCCCCATGCAAGTAATTGAAATCCACCCCTTTTAATCATGTTCGCAAGGTGTCCAGGAACAAAAAATCGTGACACAAGCGTTGCGAATCTCTAAAAATAGGAAGGGAATTAACATGTCTTCTTCGGCTCTGATCTTCATCCATGTGATCGGCATTGTGGCTGTTTTCGCATTGGGATATCTGCTTGGGTCAAGGAATAGAAGCAGATGATTCGGGCAAGGCTATCCCAAGTTCATCCCGGAAGCGTTGCCAGAGTTTGGAAAGCTGAGTGTCACTTGGGTTCCCTGACCAACTTCACTGGAGATGCTAATTGATCCGCCGTGAGCCTCCACGATCTTCTTGCAGATAGCAAGCCCGAGCCCCGTGCCCCGAGTTTTCGTAGTAAAGAAGGGGCGAAAGAGCCGCTTCTGCGCCTTCGGCGAGATGCCAGAACCAGTGTCAGCCACTCTTACAGTCGCAAAACCAGACTTCTGGCCGAAAGTGCAGTGTATCTCACCACCGTCTGGCATGGCTTCAGCAGCGTTGTGAAACAGATTCCAAAGCACCTGCTCGAAAAGTGAAGGATCTATTGGGGCAACCACAGAGTTCTTTCCTTTGAATAGAAATCGGACCAGCGCAAAAGTCTCCTGCTCCTTTGCGGAGGTGCTGACACGCTTGATCAGATTTCTAAGATCACACAGCTGCGTTTCCGGTTTCCAGGGTTTAGACAGCATGAGCAACTGTCGAAGAGTCAGGTCCAGGCGGCGGACCTGGCCAAGGATCTCTCCCAT
Source organism: Acidobacteria bacterium AH-259-G07 (assembly GCA_027717925.1). Taxonomy (GTDB): domain Bacteria; phylum Acidobacteriota; class UBA6911; order RPQK01; family JADFOI01; genus JALLOL01. Next base: position 1,104 of record JALLON010000332.1, read on the forward strand.
GACTTCACGGCGCGGGTCGCCGGCTGCCATTGTCTCTTCGAGTACCTCAATTGCACCGCTGATGCCGGCCAGAGGATTCTTGATCTCGTGAGCGATCGAAGCTGCCATTTCGCCGATGGCAGCAAGGCTCTGGGCGTGCAAAACTTCTTCCTGCATCCTCTTGAAATCGGTCAAATCGCGCACGATTCCAGTAAACCTGACCTGGTCTCCCAGATGCACTTCACCTATGGCAATATACAAGGGGAACGTCGTCCCATCTTTGCGTCGACCGACCACTTCACGGCCGATGCCAATGATCTTTGCCTCGCCGGTACGCAAGTAGTTGGCAACGTACTCATTATGCTGAGAGCGATCTGGCTCGGGCATGAGAATCGTCACGTTTTGGCCAATCGCCTCGTCGCGTGAATAGCCAAAGATCCGTGCGGCGGCTGGGTTGAATGATTGAATGGTTCCCTCGTGGTCGATGGTAATAATTCCGTCTACAACAGTGTCCAATATAGCTCGGATCTCGGCTTCACTGCGTCGCAGTGCCTCCTCCCTTTGCTCAGAGTTTTTTGCCACAGGTTATGCCCTCACCCGATGGATTCCAGACAGGAATCAAGCGTAAATCCTATTGACTTTGGGATCAAGCCCAGCTGGAGAAGATCGGGCTCACCCCGCTTGACATTTAGATCAGACTAAATTATAATTTAGCTAGCATTAAGGCCGTGGCTCAGAGCAGCCAGCCCGATTTTTGGGACGGGCGCGGAACGGGAACATGGTACAACTGGCAGAACTCAAGAATGGACGAAGGGCGCGGGTAGTGGTGCTAGATCCCAGCTGTCGCGGTCTCATCCGCCGGCGACTCCTTGACCTGGGCTTGACTCCTGGAGCGCGGGTGCAGGGAGAACTCAATAACGTCTTTGCAGATCCACGAGCCTACCGTGTGAGGGGCACCCTCATCGCTTTGCGGAAAGAGCAAGCCCGGCAGATCTGGGTAGAGACCTTAGCCTGACCCAGCAGCCGGAAAAAAACAGCAATGACAAGCTGCAAATCCTGCCCGGTTCACAACCAGCTTACCCACATGGGTATCAATCTGGAGAAATACGATCGACTGGTGACTCTGGCCGGGAACCCGAACACTGGCAAGTCGAGCCTTTTCAATGCGCTGACCGGCTTGAAGCAACACACGGGCAATTGGCCCGGAAAAACGGTGACACGCGCCGAGGGCGGCTTTATCTTAAAGGGTGTCCGCTACAAACTGGTCGACCTTCCTGGAACATACTCCCTGCTCTCCACCTCCCAGGAGGAGGAGATCGCTCGTGACTTCATTTTGTTTGCTCGGCCGGACTGTACGATCGTGGTCGTCGATGCGACTGCCTTGGAACGCAATTTGAACCTGGTGTTTCAGGTTTTGGAGATCACTGACAAGGCTGTGGTGTGCGTCAATTTGATGGACGAAGCCAGGCGCAAAGGACTTGAGGTTGACGTACGCAGTTTGTCCCGTCACCTGGGAGTCCCTGCGGTTCCCACCGTCGCTCGCACCCGCGAGGGTGTCTACGACCTGATAAGTGCCGTAGCCGGGGTCGTCCAGGAAGAGATCCAAACTGCTCCTCGCCATCCACCTCTGCCGCCCCAGGTTGCAGATGCGGTGGAAGAGCTGGTGTCGCTGGTTGAACGGCTGGCGCCCGGCTTGCCCAATGCCCGCTGGGTGGCCTACCGGTTGCTGGAAGGAGACCACCGGGTGCGCCAAGCGCTCCTTTCCGGGGAACTCACCGGTCAAGTGACGCCCCGGAGGGCACCGTCACGCCAGCCCAGCCCCAAGATCGCCCTGGAGGGAGCGCAGTGAACAGCCGGGTGGGCGTTGTAACTCCCCAAGACGTTTTAGACCGGGCTGAAAAGCTGCGGTACAGGCTTGGAGACCGTTTCGGTGATCAGGTAGTCGA
>JALLON010000333.1 GCA_027717925.1 Acidobacteria bacterium AH-259-G07
CGCAATTGAAGCATTGATCCGATCCAGCAACTGCTTTGCTTGGGTCCGGTTACCACAGACCCGGACCAGCTTCTGATCGGCGCGCACCCTGAATTTCTAAACCGGACCGATGAAACGATTGTTTTCCATTCGCTTTCCGAGAAGTATTTGAAAGAGATCGTGGAGATTCAGTTGGGCCATTTGCGCTCTCGGTTAAAGGATCGAAAGATCCAGCTCGAGCTGACCGACGGAGCTCGCGAGTTCCTGGTGCGGGTCGGTTATGATCCGAACTTCGGTGCGCGACCCTTGAAACGGGCCATTCAAAAAGAAGTTGAAAATCCCCTGGCTCGTCTCATCATTGAGGGAGAAGTCGCTGATGGCCATACGATTCTGGTCGACTATGATGCCTCGAGAAGTGAATTGACATTCACGCCCCTTGAGGTTCCTGCCCAGAGGAGGTTGAAGCCACCCTCAGCTCCTGACACAAGAGTCCAAAACCTCTTCTCTGGGAGTCCACAAAGGAAAGTTCGAGCGGAATACGAATCAAGGCGAGCACACCCTCTTCAGGAGTGGCATATCACTGAGCATTTTACCTGTTCCCACCACCACTGAAGTCAGAGGATCTTCGGCCAGACGCACAGGCAGGCCTGTCTCCTTTTTGATTCTCTGGTCCAAGTTTCTTAGAAGTGCTCCACCCCCGGTTAACACGATCCCGTTATCCGTGATGTCCACGGAAAGCTCAGGAGGGGTGTGTTGCAAAGCCACGCGCACCGCATCAATGACGGTTGACAATGCACCTGACAAGGCCTCCCGTACCTCGCCATCGGTGATGGTGATCATTTTAGGGATACCCTCGATAAGGCTTCGCCCTTTGATCTGCATAGTTATCTCTTTTGCCATCGGGGCTGCCGATCCAATGTCGATCTTTATTTGTTCCGCCGTTCGCTCTCCTATGAGAAGGTTATGCTTTCTCTTAATGTATTCAATGATCAAGTTATCCATTTCGTTGCCCGCCACCCGCAGAGTCCTGCCGTAGACAATGCCAAAAAGACTGATGACAGCGATGTCGGTTGTGCCGCCCCCGATATCAATGATCATATTGCCACTCGGTTCAGTGACGCGGAGCCCGGCGCCGATGGCTGCGGCTATGGACTGTTCCACCAGGTAAACCTCCTTGGCTTTGGCACCTCGGGCGGCGTCGGTAACCGCCCTTCTCTCCACCTGGGTGATCTCTGAAGGGATGCTAATGACTATACGGGGTGCGAGCAGATGATTGCGGGTGTGGGCTTTCTTGATAAAGTACTTGAGCATCTCCTCAGTGAGGTCAAAATCAGCGATAACGCCATCTCTCATAGGTTTCTTGGCGACGATGTTGACAGGCGTACGACCTAGCATCTCTTTAGCTTCGTGTCCAACTGCCTCAACCTCACTGGTAAGCCTGTTGATTGCCACAACGGATGGCTCGTTGAGGACGATTCCGCGACCCGGAGTGTAGACGAGTGAGTTAGCAGTACCCAGGTCAATCGCCAGATCATGGGAAAAGAAACTCAAGAGTGACCACAGGTTCATAAATTTCCAACCACGGTTCATTCCGCTGGGGAGCAGTCAGGACTCGACACTTGCATTTTGTTGCACCTGTCGATGCTGAGGACTAACTCACTCAATCTATTTTATCGCTTTTCGTGAAAGCGGGGACGGCATTTGGAGACTACTTGGGCGAGAGAAAAAGAGTGTCCCCAAAGATCGACTTTGAGAGTTCCTGATGCCGCGAGGAGCCGCGAGGAGCATTGATAATTAGGTTATTGACATGGCAAAGACTTAGAGGGCCTGGTGTTGGGATCACGCTCCGGGTTTTGGACTCTCCTCGGCCGTGGGTTGGAGCTCAGAAACAGGAGGCTTTGTGGGTCTGTAAACCAAGGCTAAGACTGTTCCGCAGATGATGATTTGCAGAGTCCCGTAAATAAACCACTGCAGAGCCAGAGAAGCGGGAACGGGCAATACCGCATAAAGGTTGAAGGCCATGGGGATAGAGATGAACAAACCGATCCACAGTCCATAGCGGACGCCCTCCATTACTCCTTTTCCTTCGTAACCTTTCGTGTAGATGAAGGTAAAAAGAGCCGCCCAGAGTAAGCCCGTCAGCCAAATGATCCACGTTTTTTCGTCCGATCGCCAGAGGTTTGCCAGCGACTCATACAGGCCACTCAAGATAACCTCGTGAATCAAGAAACCGAGGATTTGATACACTACATAGACGACAATACTTGCCACAACAAAACTTTTTATAATTCATAGTCTCCTTTCGATCTACTTTGAAAGACAGTGAGAGGGCAAACAGCGGTCCGACCGGGGACAATCATTGACCATTTCGGTCGTCGGGGCCGGACCCACCCGTTTGAAACTTTCCCCGTCAGTCGCTCTCCGCTTCTGGGGCAGGAATCGGGATGTTGCTGTTCCAGATGGCGTGTGTAATTTTCCAGGAGTTGTCAGGCTGCTTTTGCAGGATGACTATATACTTACCATTGTCCTCGATCGGCTCGCCATCATCCTTAGGAGTCAGCGTAATTGTATAGGTGCCCCGGTCGAAGGCCCAATCGCCAGCCACCTCAACTTCCTCACTAGAGAGAGTCAACTCGGCTGTGAATTGGTCGAAGTTGGCTTGATACCACGATTCAACTCCCTGCTTTCCGGTGACAGATTCCTCGTTTGGAGGCATCAAGACGGCGCCGTCTGTGTAGAGAGCTGCAAGACGGGATGCTTCATTTGCGTTGTGGGCAGTGAGGAATTCGTCGCGCAGGCTGTCGATGGCATCCAGGTCGGCCTCAACGATCGCCTCAGTTTCCGTCACCTGTGGAGCTGGCCCACACGCGGCTAGGGCGATACCCAGAGACACTAAAGCTATTATCTTTAGATGGGATCTCATTGGAATGTCCTCCTTCTTCGTAGAATATCAGTGGCAGACACACATTACTAGAGTTTTTTTATGTTGAAAGCTCCACTGATGTTCTTCTCCCCATCCAAAAAGGCGCGGGGTCG
>JALLON010000334.1 GCA_027717925.1 Acidobacteria bacterium AH-259-G07
GTGCCTCCAGAAAGACCCTCGGGAGCGTCTCCGTGACATTGGCGACGCCCGAATCGAGGTGAAGCAAGCCCTGAGCGAGCCTCCAACCGTATTGCCGATTGGGGTGATCAGTGCAGCGCAGCCTGCACGATGGAAGCTAGCAATTCCCTGGGGTGTTGCTGGCCTAACGACAGCGGCTCTTCTCATTTCACTGGTGGTACTGTGGCCTACTCCTCCGGTAGAACTAACCCCCGTGCGACTGCATGTCCAGCTGCCCCCCGACCAATCGATCAACACGACAAGCGGTAGCGCAGCGATCCTTTCGCCCGACGGGAAGCGACTAGCCTACGTCGCCCGCTGTGGCGGAACAACACAGCTTTATGTGCGAGCCCTCGATCAGTTGGAGGGCACAGTTCTGTCTGGAACCGAAGGGGCTGAGGTTCCGTTTTTCTCACCTGACGGGCAATGGGTAGGGTTCGCCGCCGGTGGCCAATTGAAAAAGGTCTCCGTCTCGGGTGGGGCGGTAGTAACGCTGTGCGCTGCGACGAACATGAACGGTGCGAGCTGGGGGCCGGACGACACCATCATCTTCACTCCATCCTCGAATACGGGTCTGTTCCGAGTCCCAGCTGCTGGGGGGACACCCGAAGAGATCACCGTCCCCGACCTCGAAAAAGGTGAGCCCTCGCATCGCTATCCTCAGATTTTACCCGGCAGCCATTGGGTGCCCTTCAGCGCGGGTGTGACTGGGAGTTTTCATGATGCGAACGTCGTGGTGAGGTCCCTGGAGACAGGCGAGCGCAAGGTCGTGCACCGGGGCAGCTACTATCCCCACTATGTACCCACGGGGCACTTGGTTTTTATGCACGAGGCCACGCTGTTTGCAGCCCCCTTTGACCTGGATCGGCTGGAACTCACTGGCTCGCCAGCCCCCATCCTGGAGGGGGTCTTGCCAGACCCAGTTTTTGGTGAAGCCCAATTTGCCTTCTCCCAGACCGGGACGCTTATTTACCTGCCTGGAGGTGAAGGGGGCGGCGGTCAGCGGTCACTGGTTTGGGTGGATCGCGAGGGGAATGAGGAACCCTTGGCTGCAGAGCCTCGTACTTACAGGAGCCCACGGCTCTCACCCGATGGATCACGTTTGGCCATCGACGTCGTTGGCCGCAACACCGACGTGTGGATCTATGACCTGGCACATGACACATCAACCCGGCTCACCTTCGATCCGGCTGTTGACGCCTACCCGCTCTGGACGCCGGATGGTCTGCGGGTGATGTTCCGATCAAACCGCGAAGTAGGACAAGGCTTGTTCTGGAAGGCGGCTGATGGCACGGGTCAGGTGGAGCGCCTCACCACGAGCCTAAACTTTCAATACCCCCATTCCTTCGCGCCCGACGGTAAGAGGCTGGTTTTCGTCGAATGGAATCCTGAGACATCATATGACATTCACATGCTGTCGACGGAGGGTGAGCCAGCCGCGAAGCCACTTCTCCAGACACAGTTTAATGAAGGCCAGCCGGCGATCTCGCCTGACGGCCAGTGGATCGCCTATCAGTCCAATGAGTCGGGGCGGCAGGAAGTCTACGTTCGACCTTTCCCCAACGTGGAGGAAGGAAAGAGGCAGATCTCAAGCGATGGGGGGCGAGAAACGATCTGGGGACCGCAGGGGCAGAAATTGTTCTATCGCAGCCTTAACGGCCAGGAGGTGATGGTCGTCAGCATAAAAACCGAGCCGACCTTCACGAGGGGGAATCCCGAGGTCTTGTTCACAGGGAGCTATTTTAGTGGATTTGGTCGAGACTACGATATTTCCCCCGACGGCCAGCGGTTTTTGATGATGAAGGCAGGTGAGCAGACAGAGGAGTCATCCGCACCGACGCAATTGATCGTCGTCCTCAACTGGTTTGACGAACTCAAGCGCCTCGTCCCCACGGACAAATAGCATGATCGACAAGACCATCTCTTACATGCATCGCACTCTGGACGCCATCGTCGAGCACGCCGATCGGCTGGAAGGGATCGCTAGAGTGAAAGCACGTAGTTGACCAGATCAATGATTTCCTGATCGCTCAGTTTCGACACCTCTCCATGCCGATCTTGGGGATTGAATTCGCGAATGACTTCCCGAATGGTGGCCGCACGCCCGTGGTGAAGATAGGGTGCCGTACGCCAGACCTCTCTTAGTGTGGGAACATCAAAGCTTCTGTGCTGGTCCCCCAACACATGAGTCCCGAGATTCTTCTTTTCCATGGAAGTGAAGTACTCACCTTTGTGGCAGTTTGCGCACTTGGCTTTCCGGAAAATTTCCTTCCCGCGTAAGGTCGATGCCGTTTGCTTGCCGTTTTCAAGATGTGGACTGGCGACAGGTCTCAAGGATTTCAGATAGCTGACGATGGCTTGGGCATCCTCATCGGGCAGCGTAGTAAAGAGGATGGTTTTGAGCTCAAAGCGAACGCACTTTTCCAAGGATGCCAGCATACCGGTCATCGTCATGGGAGGTGTTTTCCCCGCAAACAAAAGGCTCTTGGTATTCTTCGTATTGCCCACGCCGTCGTTGGTCAGATCCCAGTTCAGGCCGTCCGATCGGCCGTCCTGATGACAGGTCGAGCAGCTCTGCCAGTTTTGAAAGGCAATGGAAGCGTCGTGGAATAACAGTTCTCCACGGCGGATGGCGGTCATCGGCTTCTCGGAACTGAGAGCGATGCTTTGTGAGCCCGCCTCCGGATTCTGGAGATCGATTGATTCGAGAGTTTCACTGAAGTACATGCCTGCAAACAGTCTTCCTGCGCTGATCGCCATAGCACGCGGCCCGTTCCCGCCAAGTTTGACTCGCCTGGATAAACCCTCTAGAAACCTCAGATCCGTATAGGTTTGCTCCACGTAGACAGAGGAATCCGCTTTTGTCTTTTCCATCTTACGGGCGCGATTGAATTCACGGACGCGCTTCAGCACCCCCGGCAGGTCAATGACTGCCAACTCATGAGTGCCGGATAATGCCACCCAAAGTTGCTTGCCATCCTGCG
>JALLON010000335.1 GCA_027717925.1 Acidobacteria bacterium AH-259-G07
GTCCGTGGGCACCTTGAGTCAGAGTCCGTCGAAGGGCCACCAATGTACTCATATAGGCTGCCCCCAGCATGATCACGCCTATCCCAAGCAACATCCCGACAGCTGGGTCCAGCTTGAACGGTGCCAGCCCGTTAAAGGTCTGAAATGCGCTTACCGCAATCAACACCATGTAGCCCCCAGCACCCACGATGACGATGCGGGTGCGCCGGCTTTCGCTACAGTTTGTGAAGAGTAGCAACCAGGCCAGGACCGGCAACACTTGAGGGGCATGCAGACTAAGTGCGTGGGGTATCTTCATGGCTCCTTCTTCGCCGAAGGTGCTGCCACCGTTCGCAATAATTAAGACTCCGAACGCCTGCGCGATAAAGAGAAGCACCATGCTGATTCGGATGGCCCAAGCAAGACTGCGGTTGACTTTCAAAGAAAGAAAGGTTGCCAGGGTCACCACCACGATGACGATCCCCGTAAAGAAAATCAGGATGCCTGCTGCAGTAAAAGCAGCCGCATCAAAAGGGGTGCTGTTGTTGAAATGGGAGGGCACACCGCGCCACTGTTGCATGGCCACCCAAAGGACCTCCCCAAAGTTCGCCATGCTCAAGGTAGCCGCTAGTAGCCAGCCAGAAACCGGTCGCTTGGGCAGGAACGTCATGATCCAGGCCACCGACAAGCAGGTCAATCCAAAGGCTTCTCCGAAGAGGATCGGCTTGCGCCAAGAGATATCGCCTTCCAAGGAGCCGCCTGTCACAATAAGCACTCCCGTGTGGAAGACGGCGCTAAGCAACAAGAATGTCCCAACAGAATAGAGGAATTTCTGGTAGCTCTCTGCCTGGGTCCAGTAGCTGCGCAACTTCGCAAACATAGCTTCGATCAGAGCGCTCAGGTTCGTGACGCCTCCTTTTGGTACGATCACGTCGGGCATTTCTACTCTCTCCTTTTGCCTAGTTGGATCATCGTTCGATTTCGCGTAACGTTAAGGATTGTATTGGGAGTGGTCACAGAGGTAACTCCTTTTTGGGAAGCGTAATTATCCACAGGATTTCGGATACAATCAGTTGGACTGGGCCGCTTCTCTCCCATCTATGGAGATTGTTTTGGAGTTTAAGGAGGTTCGGTTGGAGTTGGCAAGTTGCCCGAGCTGCTTAAGCCTGGTGTCCTCCGCGCCATAGACCTTGCCCATTCCACCTTCGCCGAGCTTTTCGAGAATCTTGTAATGGGAAATGGTTTGGCCGACCATTAAACCCTCCCCAGGTCCTGAATCTTCCCCAAAATGTTAAGGCTTTGGGAGGTTAGAAGGCAATATCAACGGATGGGCGTATATGTTTTTCCGAAGAATAGATGGGGGCATTCTCACCCACCATACGGCAGGCAAATTCACTCCGTCGGCACCAGGCGCTTCAGTTCTTCAAACCAGTTAAGGACGATGATTAATTCGTTCCGTTCAGATGTCTCTTCCGTCTGCCCAGCTTCCCGGAGCATCAGGAAGCGCTGCCCGTCCGGGGAGATGTCGTAGTCTCGTCCAGGGCCATTAAAGTAGCTTCCTGTAAAGAGGACCTCGGGATTTCCGGGAGTGAAGGTCGGCTCAGTCTCAATATCGACCGCCATCATCGTGCTTCCGTCCGGGGTCCGGTAAAAGAGTTCCCGCCCATCTGCTCCCCAGACCGGCTCCATTCCCCCATTCCTTGAGATCTGCGAGCGTCCCGCCTCCACGTTGGGGAAAGGGCGAACGTAGATTTCAAACTGTCCGGACTCATCCGACTGGTAGGCCATCCATCGCCCGTCGGGCGAAAGAGCAGGATAAAGTTCTGTGAACTGGGTCCGCAAAAGCGGTTCAGACTGGCGCTCGGCCTCCATCGTGAGCACGTGCAGATCCCAGCCCGTTTCAGGATTTTCCTGCATGCAAACCAGCCTCTTCCCGTCCGGTGTGAAGGAAAGGGGACCTACACGGTTTGGACTCGTCATGAGTTGCTCGACTTGCCCGGTGCCATCGGCCGCTTTCCACAACAAACTGCTTGTTGCCCCGCCGCGTGTTGAGGTGAAAATGACGCGTTCCCCATCCGGTGTCCAGACCGGGGAGAACTCTCGAGCCGGATCAGAGGTCAGCCGCGTCGGTGTCTGCCGCCCCAGGTCATAGATCCATATATCTTGGTTGCCGGAATCGAGGATGCCCAGGGCCAGACGCCTCCCATCGGGTGAAACCCGCGAGCTACCGTAAGCGCGCGCTTCCGCCTCCAAGGGCTCCTCTTGTCCTTCCCGATCCACCCAGACCAGCGTCCTTTGTGCTCCACCGCTGCCCCGAACATAAACGAGCGATCCTAGATCGGAAAAAGTGAACTGGGCCGCACCCCTACCTGTGGCCTGCGCAACGCCCTCCACAATCGGAATTCGGCCGCCGGTTACCTCCAACCGGACGACATCAAAGGGCACTGCCAACAGTGTTCCTTCCTGCACATAGACCAAATGTCCCGTGGGCACATAGCGGGCGTCCGTACCGCCGTTGACGAGCACCTTCCGCTCACCGGTTTCCAGAGACTGCACCACGATCTGGGCATCATCCCAGCTAACGCCCGAGCTGAGCGTGAAGAGCACAGCTTCACCACCGGGCAGAATCTGCGGTCCATGCGCTTGTTCGTTCTTCTCGGGGTCTACGCGGATCAAAAGCTCTTTCGTGCCACCGTTGGCCGGAACCTGAAAGATACCCTGTACGCCTTGTCCGAAGACAATCCGGTCATCGGCTCCCCAACTGGCACCGAAGGGATTCCCGGCATCGCACAGGGTCACCGGTGCCCCGCCCGTGATGGCAACTTTCTTCAACTCACCTGCCCAAAAACCCACCCATTGCCCGTCGGGGGAGAAGAACGGGTTTCTGCCCCTTCCTTCGGCGGTGCCACGGATGGGTGTGGCTTCCAATTGATCCATGGCCCGCAGGTAGAGTTGGCGATTGGTGACATAGACAAGGTGTGTACCGTCGGGCGAGAGAGCCACCTGATGGCGACG
>JALLON010000336.1 GCA_027717925.1 Acidobacteria bacterium AH-259-G07
CGCCAAATGGCCGTCCTGGTTTTGCTCGCTGCATTGGCTCTCCAAGGCGCGATTGCAGCCCAGTTGCGCCAGAGCTTTCTTTTGGATGAGACAACCCTCTCGCTTTTGCAGGAGGAACTGTCCGGCGAGCGTGCCAAAGACCACGTTATCGCCATCACTCGCTATCACCGCATTCAGGGCTCACGCGGTTATGCCGACGCTGCACGCTATGTCCTGCAGCAGTTTCACAGCTTCGGCTTCACGGAAAACAAGGCCTGGATCGAAAGCTTTCCATCGGACGGCAGGATCACCTATCAAACCTGGCAGTCGCCCCCCGGCTGGAGCATCGAATCCGCAGAGCTGCGCATGATGGAACCGCACAATGAGTTAATCGTGCGCTATCCCGATATTGCCATGAGCGTCATCACTTACTCCAATCCGGGTCATGTGCGAGCCGAGTTGGTGGATGTGGGAGTGGGGACATCTGATGAGGATTATCAGGAAAAGGACGTCAAGGGGAAGCTCGTACTGGCTTCCGGTTACGGCGGCACAGTTCACCGTTTGGCGGTTCTCAAATATGGGGCCGCTGCCGTTGTGTGTTACCTGGACGACCAGCGTGCAGCAGAGCATTCGGACATGCTCCAGTATACGGGGATGTGGCCTCGCACTGACGAGCTGGATCAAGTCACCTTTGGATTCAATCTCACTCCCCGGCAGGGCCAAAAGCTCAAACAATTCCTCACTCGTGGAACCCGTGTGGTCTTAGATGCCAAAGTGAATGGAGCTGGACTCGAGTTTGGAAGCCTGGACATCGTGGTGGCCCTCATTCCCGGAAGCGAAAGGCCCGAGCAGGAACTGATTTACACAGCTCATCTGGACCATCCCAAGGAGTCGGCCAATGACAACGCCAGCGGTAGTGCAGCCATCCTCGACATAGCTCGCAGCCTTAAAGGTTTGATCAACGAGGGAAAACTGCCCCCTCCGAGGCGCACCCTGCGCTTCCTCTGGGTACCCGAGTTCTTTGGGACCATGGCCTATATGGAAGCCCATCCGGAACTAAAAGGCCCTGAATTGGGAGGCAACGTTCTTGCCAATCTCAACCTGGACATGGTGGGAGAAAATCTCGAACTGCTGCACAGCCGCATGAACATCACCTGGACCCCTCAGTCGATTTCCAGCGCCCTCACTGATGTGGCTGCCCGTATGGCCGAATACGTGGACAGTATTGAAATACGTACCCCAAGAGGAAGTCTCAGCAACTTCAATTATCGCATCGCCCCTTTCAGTGGAGGCAGTGACCATGTGGTTTTCAACGACGGAATGATTCGTATTCCAGCGGTGATGTTGGGACACTGGCCCGATTACACTCATCACACCAGCGAAGATACGACCGACAAGGTCGACCCTGTCGAGTTGGAGCGATCGGAACTGATTGCGGCAGGCACCTTCTGGTATCTGGCCAACCTTTCCGAAGAGCAAAGCCTGGAATTAGCAAACCTTGTGGCGGCAAAAGCTCAAGCACGAATGGCTTCAGATATGCAGCGTGCTGCCGGCTGGCTGCTCAAAGCTCCGGTTGACCGTCTGGAGGAGATGTACAACGAAGGGAAACGGGTCGTTACTTTCGCCTTGGAAAGAGAACAGCAGGCTCTCAACAGCATCCTCTATTTCGCCTCCTTTGAGTCGACCCGACGGCTGGTCCAAACCTGGAACCAAACGCTGGAAAACCAATCTCAGGCGAAAATCCGAACTCTTCAGGTTCTGGTGCGACAACGCGGAGGAAAGCTGTCGTTTTCCCAAGAGCTCACTGATGTGGAACGCGAGGCCACTCGGTGGATCCCCTGGCGACTCACGCGCGGGCCGCTGGCAAATGGGCTTCCTCAATTCCGACTTTCCGAAGAGGAGCAGGCCTGGTATGAAACTCCCGAAGGCCGCGCTCTGGACACATATCTTTTAGTCAACTTCATCGATGGGAGACGCTCCATTCTGGACATCCGAAACGTTCTGTGCGCGGCCACCCAACCCGTCCCCGTTGAAGTGGTCGATCACTTTATTCAAGACCTGGCCAAGGTGCGGCTAATAGAGCTGCGCAAAGCAGAGTGAGAGGAATTCAGGAGACAGGAGACAGGAGACAGAAGCCGGGAGACAGGAGCCAGAATTTCGGAGGGCCTTTATGGACTAGTTTAGTGCTGTGGTGCTGTCGTGCTGTCTGCTACAGCACCACGGCACGAAGTCACGAAAGCACGAACGCACGAAAGCACGAACGCACGAACACACGAGCGCCCGGCTAGTGTACCGAATCGGCGAGCAACGGCCCGAGCACCTTCCACAGCGTTTCCGCAATGATTTCATGGCCTGTAGCTGTGGGGTGAATCCCATCCGGGAGGTTTAACTCGGGTCTACCCGCCACTCCCTCCAACAAAAAAGGAATCAGCGCCACCTTGTTTCTCTTCGCCAACTCGGGGAAGATGGATCGAAAACGCTCAGTGTATTCTTGCCCGAGATTTGGAGGAACCAGCATACCTGCAATAACGACCTTGACCTCAGGGTACCTCTTTCTTACCTTGTCAATGATGGCTTGAAGGTTGCGCTCGGTCTCGTCTAGCGGAAGCCCTCTCAAGGCGTCATTGGCGCCTAACTCGAGGACCAGAAACTCGATTTTGCTTCTTAGCAGCCAATCAATGCGCCGCAGACCATCTGCACTGGTGTCTCCGCTCAGGCCTCCGTTCATGACCTTGAAATTCCACCCCAGCGCATCGATTTTTTGCTGGATCAGGGCTGGAAAAGCCTCTGAAGGATCCAATCCATATCCGGCCGTCAGGCTGTCTCCCAGAATGAGAATCACTTTGGGCTCATGGGCAGTGTGAGACGAATTTAAATCTGACTGTTTAAGCATCCATGGATGCGCCAAAGCGACCTCTACTAATTGAGACCCCAATAAAGAGCACAGAAAAGCACAGCAAAGAAAGCTCATACGCGTATAACATGATAT
>JALLON010000337.1 GCA_027717925.1 Acidobacteria bacterium AH-259-G07
GAGACGGAAATGAGAAAACATGAACTGCTCCTCGTTGTTTTTGCAGCATTTCTTTCCCTTTCATGGAGAGGAGGTGAGAAGCCGCGGGTGCTTCTCTATTATGACATGGAGGGGATTTCGGGTATCGATAAGAGCGATTACACTCGGTTTGGAAACCCTCTCTACCGGGAGGGACAAACACTTCTCACACAGGATGTCAACGCGGCTATTCGGGGATTAATCCGTGGTGGAGTGGGAGAAATCATGGTGACTGATGCCCACGGGAGCGGAAATCCGGAACCCGATATCTTTTTGGATGACATGGATCCGCGCGCTCGTTTTGAGTGGCGAGACAGACCGTTTCGCCCTTACATCGATAGTCCAAATGATTCCTACGACGCCATTGTCTGTATTGGTATGCATGCCGGTGCAGGTTTCTCCGGCTTTCTATCTCACACGTTTACAATTGAGCCACTGTGGAAGATCAACGGCTTAGAATTCAATGAGACCATGATAGTGGCTCAGTCGGCAGCCCGTTTTGGAATCCCCCTGATCATGGTGAGCGGCGATGACGTTTTGGGTGTGCAGATCCAAGAGATCTTTCCAAAAGCAGAGTACGCCATCGTAAAAGAAGCTGTGGACGTCTCCTCGGCGACTCTTTTTCCTTCTGAGGAAGCGATGCGCCGAATCGAAGATGCTGCTGCAGCAGCCGTAGAGAAGCTCCAGAAAGAAGCTCTTGAGCCTTGGAGTTTGCCGGGTCCTTACCGATGGGAGATTTCTTTCTTAAGTGAACGTCAAGCAGAATGGGCTTCCATTTATCCAGGCGTGGAGCGGGTCAACAGTATCACTGTGGGATTTAACGTCACTGATTGGATTCATGGATACGAGGTGAGCACTGAGAAGGTGATTCCCTTAGCCCGGCGCGAACGTATCTATGTCCTTCAGGATATTGTCAAAGAGATGCCTGAGGCACAGCAAATCATGCAGCAGTTTGAAGAGCGCTTGCTGCAGCGCTTGTACCAGGGATACCCGCCTGTAAGACCTGTTCCAACACCCGAACCTCAGCCGCGGTATCATGGAGTAAGGTAGAAAAGAGCAAAAGAATTTAGCATCCAGAAGTCAGAATTCAGAATCCAGCGCCGATGCAGTAGAGCGGGTGTGAGAAATGCGGACTCGATCCACAAGGGAGTATTGAAGTGGCTGATGAGACGCTGGTTTTCTCAGGAATTTCAGATATTGCTACTCGCATTGCCAGCGGAGACCTTTCTCCCGTGGAGGTGGTCGATGTCGTTCTGGCGCGCATCGAGCAGCTAAATCCCCAGTTGAATGCCTACATCGCCGTCATTGACTCGGCTCGGCACGAGGCGCAGGCTGCGCAGGAGGCGCTAGCGACAAAAAAGAAGCTGGGCCCACTTCATGGTGTGCCTTTGTCCATCAAAGATATCATCCTGACACGAGGAACTCTCACCACCGCTGGATCCAAGATCTTCGGTACAGGATCTGCTGCTAATCGTGATGCCTTGCTGGTAGGGCGTCTTCGCAGAGCTGGAGCTATTGTGGTGGGAAAGACCAATCTGCACGAATGTGCATTCGGAGTCACCAATGAGAATAGCCATTTTGGAGCAGTCCGCAATCCATGGGATTTAAGGCGAATTCCTGGAGGATCCAGTGGGGGCTCGGCAGCAGCAGTCGCCGCTGGGCTTTGCTATGGTTCTATTGGAAGTGATACGCGTGGTTCGATTCGTATTCCTTCCGCTTGTTGTGCAATCACCGGCCTCAAACCCACTCTAGATCTGGTGCCGATGAAGGGCGTCATTCCCTTAAGCTGGACACTTGATCATGTTGGACCGATGACGCGAAGCGTGGAAGATGCGGCCAGATTGCTGGAGGTGCTCGCTCAGAGATCTACAAATTATCTCAAGGCATTAAGACTTCCCATCCACTCCCTGCGATTAGGAGTGTGTGAATATTACTTTCGTGATCTGGATCCGGAGGTCGAGCTGGCGGTGCAAGGCGCTGTACAGGTTTTTCGTGATGCCGGTCTGCAAGTTCAGCAAATCTCTGTCAATCATCTGGCTGAGGCTCTGACGGCTTCGGATATTATCGCCCGTGCCGAGGCAGTCACCTATCACGATCGTTTTTTGCGCGAGCAGCGCGAATCTTACGGTTCAGCCGTTCGCGAGCGTCTTGAAACCGGCTACTCAGTGACAGGGATGGAGTACGTCCAGGCTGAGCGGGTACGGATTGAAATGATTGAGGAGTTCAAGAAGGTGTTCAAAAAAGTGGATTGTCTGATCGGAGCGGCGCTTCCTGCCCTGCCGCCGCCTGTCGGCCAAAACTTCATTCGAATCAATGGGCGAGAGGAGCACATTGTCCCGGGCTTCGTGCGCTTCAATGCTCCCCAAAATGTGGCTGGTATTCCTGCTCTAGGATTGCCCTGTGGCTTCAGTCAGTCCGGCCTGCCGATCGGGTTTCAGCTCATCGCCGGGCGTCATCAAGAACACATCTTGTTCCAGCTGGGTGCGCACTTTCAACGGGTCACCGATTGGCACCTGCGACATCCTGCTGCGACCCCCTTGAAAACCTGGTGACGTTTCTCGGGTTAGGTTTATGATGAGGATAGAAAATGAAACAAGAGATTCGCATATCGACCAGTCGGCACATTGAGATGAAGGAGATTACCAGGCAGCTGCGGGAACTTGTTCATCGGCAAGGCTTCAAACAGGGGATCTGCAGTGTCTATTGTCCTCATACGACGGCAGGACTGCTCATCAACGAGAATGCCGATCCCGACGTTTGCTCGGATCTGGAGCGAGCTTTTGAAAAAGTTGTGCCCGACATCGCCTTTGAGCACGTGGAAGGGAATTCACCTTCACATTTTCTCGCCTGCATCACGGGTTCTTCGCTGAACCTTTTGGTGGAAGACTCGCGCCTCCAGTTGGGCCGCTGGCAAGGAGTTTTCTTCTGTGAATT
>JALLON010000338.1 GCA_027717925.1 Acidobacteria bacterium AH-259-G07
AGAGACTTTCTCAAAATGAGTAGTGCCGGTCTGGCCGGTGCGACCTTGGCCGCCAGCAGTTTCACTTCAATAGGTGGGGCCGGGCTGGCTGTTAGCCCAGGAGGCAGTCGCCTGAGAAAAGCCGTTAAGTTCGGCATGGTGAAGGAGGATCTCTCTATTTTGGAGAAGTTCAAATTGCTCAAGAAGCTGGGTTTTGACGGCGTCGAAATGGACAGCCCAAGCGAGCTGGATCAGAAAGAAGTCTTAAGGGCACGCGACGAGTCCGGTCTCCCCATTCCCGGCGTGGTGGACTCCGTTCACTGGAGAAAGACGCTGTCAGATCCAGATCCAAATGTTCGCGCGCAGGGACTGGAGGGACTGAAGACCGCGCTGGCTGATGCCAAAGCCTATGGGGCAACAACTGTCCTGCTGGTTCCCGCAGTGGTGAACAAACAGGTCTCATATGATGAGGCCTACAAGCGCTCACAGGCCGAGATCCGCAAGGCACTCCCCTTGGCCGAAAAGAACGGGGTGAAGGTTGCGATCGAAAATGTCTGGAATCAATTCCTGTTAAGTCCTCTAGAATTTGCGGGCTACATTGACTCGTTCCAAAGTCCCTGGATCGGGGCCCACTTTGATGTTGGCAATGTGGTCACCTATGGCTGGCCCGAGCACTGGATTCGAATTCTCGCTCATCGTATCCTCAAGCTGGATATCAAGGAATACAGCCGCGAAAAGCGCGACAAAGAGGGACCGTGGGCTGGGTTCAGGGTGAAGCTCGGCGACGGAGACTGCGATTGGCCGGCCGTCACAAAAGCATTAGCCGACATTGGGTATGAAGGCTGGGCAACAGCTGAAGTCCCGGGAGGCGGTAGCGAACGGCTCAGAGAAATCGCCAATCGAATGGACCGTGTTTTGCCCACGTAGCCATCCCTCGGAGATGGTGTATAATTTGGCCAATGAAAATTGATCGCTCTTTTGCCTGGGTTTTACTTGTCCTTTTTCTTGGATCACTGCCGTCCATTTTTGCTTTACAGAAAAAGGACGAAGAAGCGCTTCGGCTGGAAGAAATAGAGGATTATTTCGAGAAATGGCTCAAGGAAGATGTGCTCTACATTATTAGCGACGAGGAAAAGGCGGTTTTCCAAAAGCTGACCACTCCTGAGGAGAACGAGCAGTTTATCGAGCAGTTTTGGCTCCGTCGCGACCCGGATGCGAGGACAGCGATAAATGAGTTCAAAGAAGAACACTACCGCCGAATTGCCAATGAGAATTTTACTAGTGGTGACCCGGGTTGGATGACCGATCGGGGAAGAGTCTATATTATTCACGGTGCGCCCGACTCAATCGTGTCTCGTCCAACTGGTGGGGCTTACATGAGGCCGATAGAAGAAGGTGGGGGTAAAACGTCGGTTCATCCTTACGAAAAGTGGCGTTACAGATACATTGAGGGCTTGGGGACAGACATCGAGTTGGAGTTCGTCGATTCGACATTTACGGGGAAATATCAGCTGGCTGTATTCGCATGGGAAAAGGACGCCTTACTGAATGTTCCCGGTGCCGGGAAAACCTTGGCCGAAGAGACAGGCCTTGCGACCAGAGCGGATCGTCCCGCACTGATGCCGGCGGTGGGCGGTGCAGCTTATGGCCCCGAGTCGATGTACAGCAGCCGGGTGAAGGATAACCCGTTCGCTCGATATGAGTTGCACGCGAAGGTTCAAGGTGCCCCAGTAACCAAATATAAAGATTTAAAGGAGTTGGTGCAGGTCAACATTCAGTACGTAAACCTACCGCCGGTATTGAAGTCCGGCAAGACTACTTTAAACTGAACGACGCGCAGGTCCTGGTTCCCGTCACGGTTCAGGTCCGGAACAAGGATCTGACCTTCAAGCGAGAGGGGAAGGTTCATATCGCCCGGGTTGCTGTGTATGGGATCGTGACCAGCATGACCAATAAAATCATGACAGAATTCGAAGACGACTTCTCTGTCGCCTACAAACCGGAGTTCCTGGAA
Organism: Acidobacteria bacterium AH-259-G07; assembly: GCA_027717925.1. GTDB lineage: Bacteria > Acidobacteriota > UBA6911 > RPQK01 > JADFOI01 > JALLOL01. The sequence continues at coordinate 1,994 of JALLON010000338.1, forward strand.
CAGGGTCTCACCAAACTCGCGATGTATCAAAGGATCGTTCCGCTGGAGCACCGGATGCGCTACAAATTGGACCTCATTCTCAAGGATTTAAATAGCGGACAAGTCGGGGTGATCCGAAAAGCGATCATTCCGCCTTCGTACAGCGAGGAGAGGTTAAACGCCAGTTCCCTGATTCTTTCGAATTTCATCCAACCCATGGATACAATTCCTACCCAAGATGAAATGTTCGTGCTGGGAGATGTTAAGATCCTCCCCAACCTAGACAAACGGTTTACTCAGCAGATGCCCCCTGGGTGTCTACTTTCAGGTTTACAACGCCGCATTGGATCAGACAACGTTCGTTCCTTCACTGCGAGTCGTTTTTAAACTTTTCAAAGACGGTGAACTGCTGATGGCCGCTACGGATGAAAGCGGCGAATCGACACAATTCTTTTCTGGGCAGAGAGTTGTTTTGCTCAAGAAGCTGAGTTTGGCTGAACTGGAACCGGGGAAATATTGGATTCAGGTTGAAGTCGTCGATCGGATGAATGACCGACGCGTGGAAGTCAGCGACGATTTTAGCGTGGTTGAGGAAGACCAGGTTGTTGCAGGGAGCTAGGGAGGGGTGATTTGAACTTCCTTTTCCAACCGTGCTTTCTCCAATTGGACCGATTTCTGGATCTCCTGATATTTCTGAAGGGTCCGCTTTGCCAACTCCCGCTCACCGGTGCTTTGGTAGGCACGCGCTAACTGGTAGTGAAGGCTCCCATCTTCGTCCGTAATCAGGGCCGATTTCAAGTGAGGGATGGCCTTGGCGGCCTCCCCGAGATTCAAGTAGGCCCGACCCAGCGAAGCGTGCGCCGAGAGCAAATCAGAATCATATTCCAAGGCCTTTTTCAAAAAAGAAATTGCTTTGTTAGCTTGCTGCTGGTTCAGCAAAATGCCGCCTGCCAAAAAGTTTAACTG
>JALLON010000034.1 GCA_027717925.1 Acidobacteria bacterium AH-259-G07
TTACAACAAGACCCACAAGGGAAAGCTGCGTTTTTTGCTGGTGCGAGACGGAACTGGGATTCTCCAGGCGGTCGTGTTTCAGAAAAATGTCCAGCCGGAGGTTTTTGAAGCCAGCGATAGGCTGACCCAGGAATCCTCTCTGATCGTTACTGGAATGATCAGACAAGATGACCGCGCTCCCGGCGGCTTCGAGATGGATGTCAAGCATCTGGAAGTGGTAGAAGTCGCCGAGGGGTATCCCCTCACCCCCAAGGAGCACGGTACCGCTTTCCTGATGGAAAACCGTCACCTGTGGCTGCGCTCCTCGCGTCAGCACGCCATCCTGAAGCTCCGCAGTGAGATTATCAGAGCTTGCCGGGGTTTCTTTGACGACCGCGGCTTCGTCTTGGTAGACACACCCATCATTACCCCGGCAGCCTGTGAAGGGACCAGCACCCTTTTTGAAATCGACTATTTCGACGAGAAGGCCTACCTCACACAAAGCGGTCAGCTGTACAACGAAGCAGCTTGCATGGCGGTTGGGAAGACTTACTGCTTCGGCCCTACCTTCCGGGCGGAAAAATCCAAAACTCGCCGCCACTTGATGGAGTTCTGGATGGTGGAGCCGGAGGTGGCCTATGCCGACCTGGACGACATCATGAAACTGGCCGAAGAGTGTGTCTCTTACATTGTTCAATGGGTTCTCGACAGAAACAAAGAGGAGCTGAAAACCCTCGAACGTGATACCACCCTGCTGGAAAAGGCCCATACTCCTTTCCCGCGCATCAGCTATGACGAAGCTTTTGACATTCTCGAAAAAGAGGGAACCGAAACCCCGCGTGGCTCCGATTTTGGTGGGACTGATGAAACCATCATCTCCAACCACTTCGAGCAACCGGTCATAGTCCACCGCTTCCCCCAGGCGGTCAAAGCCTTCTACATGGAGCCCGATCCGCAGAATTCAGAGCTCGCACTCTGCATGGACATGCTGGCCCCGGAAGGTTATGGAGAAATCGTCGGAGGCAGCCAGCGCATCCACGATTACGATCTGCTGGTCAAACGGATCAAGGAGCACAATCTTCCCATGGAGCCTTTCCAGTGGTACCTCGACCTGCGAAAGTATGGAAGCGTGCCCCATTCCGGTTTCGGGATGGGCATCGAGCGCTTAGTGGGCTGGATCTGCGACATCGACCACGTCCGCGAAACCATCGCCTTCCCCCGGATGCTGTACCGGATCTACCCCTAGCAACTAACAACTGACAGCTGACAGCTGACAGAATTCAGAATCCAGAATTCAGAATCCAGAAGTCTCAACACTTGTGTCGGCCACGCTCAGTAGATTGACTGGAAGCAGACAGGGCTGGAGCCTCGAGTTTTCGTTGTTTGCACGATTATTCCCGAAGACTTCTGGATTCTGAATTCTGGATTCTGAATTCTGTTTGTTGTCAGCTTTAAGCGCTCCGCTTTTCTGTTAACATCGGTTTGCGATGCAAACGCGGATCTTGGATGGCAAGAGGGTGGCTGAGGAGATCAAGGCGGAAGTTTCCGAAGAGCTCCAGAAGCTCCACCGACAAAACCTGGTGCCCGGTCTGGCCGCGGTCCTGGTAGGTGAAAACCCTGCTTCTCGAGTCTATGTGGGCAGCAAGACCCACACCTGCAAGAAACTGGGAATGCATTCCGAGACCATTGAGCTTCCAAGCGAAACCACCACGGACAAACTGCTGGAGGTCATTGATCGGCTCAACCGAGCGGATGAGATCGACGGGATTCTCGTCCAACTCCCCTTGCCTGATCACATCAAGGAGGAAATCATCCTGTCGGCTGTCCATCCCGATAAAGATGTAGACGGTTTCCATCCGGAGAATGTGGGCAAGCTTTGCTCGGGAAAAGTCGGCCTCGCTCCCTGTACTCCTCTGGGGATCATGTATTTGCTGAAGAAGGAGGAGATCACCATCAAGGGTGCAGAAGCCGTCGTTGTTGGGCGCAGCAACATCGTGGGCAAACCAATGGCGCTTTTGCTTCTTCACCAGCATGCAACCGTCACCCTCTGCCACTCGCGAACTCGCGACTTGGCTGCCGTATGTCGCCGAGCAGATATCCTGGTGGCCGCCGTGGGAAGACCTGCTTTACTGACCCGAGACTATCTAAAACAGGGAGTCGTCGTCATCGATGTGGGGCAAAACCGAATCGAAACTCCAGAGGAAGGCATCCATCTATTTGGAGAGGACTCGGAAAGGATCACCAAGATCAAAGAGAAAGGTTACACTCTCGTGGGCGATGTCCATCCTCGGGATCCAATTGGGGTTGCAGCCGCCGTGACTCCCGTGCCTGGTGGGGTTGGTCCTCTGACCATTGCCCAACTCATGAGAAATACGGTCACGGCATGCTGCATGCGCCGCGGGTTGAAAGTTCCAGGTTCCAGGTTTCAGGTTTCAGGTTATAGGTTGAAGGTTGGAGGTTGAAGGTTGAGAAATGAAGTAACCTTCAACTTTCCAACTCTTCAACTTTCCAACCTGAAACTTGTAATCTGGAGCCTTAAAATCTAGACTTGATCATCATGACAAGGAGTTCTCAAGTTAAAAGAACAGCATTTCTTATACTAGTGGTGCTGGCTGGCGTGTCAGCGATGCGGGTTTCTCAAGTCCGCAAACTAAAGGTGGGTAAGGCCCCCACTTATGCTGCCATTAGCCCGGACGGCCGTCACCTCTTTGTGACCAACTTCGCGTCCGATGAGATCTATGTGATCGATATCAAGGTCAACCGCAACAAGGCACGCTTTTATGCCGGGCACGAACCGGTCGGTATCGCCGTCACTCCGGCCGGGGATAAGATCCTCGTCACTAATCTTGGGAACGGACTGGTCAAGGTGATCGACGCGGAGACCTACGAGATTCTGGACGACATCAAAGTGGGAGGTATGCCCAGCAACATCGCCATCTCTCCCAAAGGGTTTCAGGCGTTTGTCACTAACTATGGAAGAGGCAAGATCGGTCGGATCGACTTCATCGATACGGCCACTCACCGAATACTTGGAGAAGTGGAAGTCGGTGTCCGACCGCTGGCAGCGGTCGTCTCTCCGCTCGGTGATCGTCTTTTTGTGGTGTGTGGGGGCTCCAATGATCTTTACGTCATCGACACGGCCAGCCGTGACCTGGTTCAGCAACTGCCAGTGGGACTCGCCCCCGACGGGGTGGCCATTTCTCGGGACGGAAATACTTTGTATGTCTCCAACAGCGGAACAGATGATATTTCTGTGGTGGATTTGATCGACCTCACGGAAGTCCGGCGTGTTCGCGTCGGTTCCAAGCCTTTTTCAATCGCAGTGGGCTCAAATGGGTCCATCTTTGTGGTGGAAACGGGAGATAACCGGCTCTCTGTTTTCTCGCCGAGCTTTGAAAAGATTACCAGCGTCGCGGTGGGGAAGAAGCCCATCGACATTGACCTCTCACCCGATAACCGCTTTGCGTACGTGACGGCGGAGCGCGAAAACCGCGTGTTCGTTTACCAGCTGACAGCTGACAACTGACAGAATTCAGAATCCAGAAGTCAGAATCCAGAAGTCAGAATTCAGAATTCAGAAGACTCAACACTTGTGTCGGCCACGCTCAGTAGATTGACTGGAAGCAGGCAGGGCTGGAGCCTCGAGTTTTCGTTGTTTCCACGATTATTCCCGAAGACTTCTGGATTCTGAATTCTGAATTCTGGATTCTGAATTCTGTTTGTTGTCAGCTGTCAGCGTTTCGCAGGTACCACTCAACGAACCGCGGCACGCCTTCCTCTATCGGTGTGGCAGGAGAATAGCCCAGCTTCTCCTTGGCCCAGGAGATATCAGCGCAGGTGATAGGGACGTCGCCGGGTTGGGCAGGCATCAAGCGGACCCTGGCTTTCTTCTTGAGAGCTTCCTCGATCAACTTAATCAAGTCCAGCAGCACAGTCGTCCTGCAATTTCCCAGGTTGAAGATCTCGAAACCAGCAGGCTTGTCAAACGCACACAGAATCCCCTGCAAGATGTCCTCTATATAGGTATAGTCCCGCTGGGATTTCCCGTGGTGATACACCTCGATTTCTTCTCCTCGGTCAATGCGGCGGGTAAACTTGTGGATCGCCATCTCAGGTCGCTGGTGCGGTCCGTAAACCGTGAAAAGACGCAAACAGGTGATGGGGATTCCACAGTTCTGATGATAGACAAAACAAAGAAGCTCCCCGGCCCGCTTAGTGGCAGCGTATGGCGAAATGGGCCGTTCGATTGGATCATTCTCACAGAAAGGGACCTTGTTGTTTATCCCATACACCGATGAAGAGCTCCCAAAAATGAAGTTCCCCACACCATATTCTTTGGCCAGCTCCAGCAAATGGGTGGTCCCGGTCACATTGACTTTGGAGTAAAGTGCCGGGTTTTGAAGCGAGGGACGCACTCCCGCGTAGGCAGCCAGGTGGATGATGGCCTCGGGTTCGTGCCTTTGAAAAATCTCCTGCAAAGCCCGCTGGTTCAGCAGATCCTCCTGGTAAAGTTTGAATTCTCCTTTCTGTTTGATCCTCTCTACATTCCGCAGCTTGATTTTGGGATCGTAAAAATCATTGAAGTTATCCACCATAATCAGGGTCTCTTCGCGCTCAAGAAGTCGCTGGGCGAGATGAGATCCGATAAAGCCCGCACCCCCGGTGAGCAATATCCTCATGAGGACTCAGCCTCAGCCAGGATCTCGTCCAGATGTTCCTCCTTTTTATAGAGGGAGTAGATGATGCCTCCGGGGATGGCAGTCAGGATATAAACCAAGCGAGCCAGCACTCCCAGACTCACCGCCATCTCTGCAGGAAGCCCAATCTGCGAAAAGAGCAGATAGTAGAGGCTCTCTTGCAAGCCGATGCCCGCGATGGTCACAGGAACCATGATGCTGAGGTTAATTAGCGGAACAAAGATCAGAAAGATCCGAAAGGGAGCCTGAATTTCAATCGCCTGCGCTGCAATCCAAGTGATTGTAATGGCGAAAAACTGGATGACCAGTGATAGGAGAAGGGCCGCGACAATGGTACGCTTGTTGTTACGGAGCGTGTTCAGTCCCTGGTAGACTAGCTCCATCTTGGCTTCCCATTGCTCCAGTTTTCTTTTTCTCAGAAAAGAGCTGATCCTCTGATGTGTCCAGGAATGAAACAGGACCACATTCCCCAGGGCATACAGAGCAATCACAAGCAAAAAAACACTAAACAGAGGCACGCCTTCAACCACAATGTTGCGAGTGGCAGCAAAGAAGGTCCCAATCGCCAACAGCGCGCACATGCCGGCACTTCGTTCCAAAAGGGTTGTGGTAAGGGTGGTCGACATCCCACGGTTTTTCCGCTTTGACAGGTAATAGGCGCGGAAAAAGTCCCCGCCGATTCCTGAGGGGAGAAACAGATTGAAGAAATATCCGATGAAGGTGATTTTGGTCAGCGGTACGAATTCGATGGAGATGTCGAAGTTGCGCAGAACCATCCTCCACCGCAGCACTAGCAGAAAAACCCCAACAATGTGTACCAGGGTCGCCAGCAGGACAAAGAACAGGTTTGCCGAGGAAAGAATCTGGACAAACCTTCCCAAGTCCATTTGATAACCGAGAAATGAAAGCAAGGCGACAGTAATAGTGGCTTTGATGAGAATCTTTGCTCGGTAGGACATGAGTTTGGGCGGCGCATTAATAGGTGAAGGGGTGAAGGGGTTGGGGGTCAGACCTTGAGTTTTTCGTTTTTGGGTCCAAAAACGAAAAACTCAAGGTCTGACCCCTTTCCTCTGCGGGCTATCGTCAATCTTTCCGGCCGTGGAGACAAGGATGTCGAGATTATCAGAGATCTTCGCCAAAAATAAGAAATGTTTCATTCCTTTTGTCACGGCCGGGCATCCCGACTTGGCAATGAGCCGAGAGATTATCCTGAACCTGGCAGCGGCCGGCTCCCATATGGTAGAAATCGGGATTCCTTTTTCCGACCCCATTGCAGACGGCCCCATTATCCAAAAGTCATCATTTGAGGCTCTGAAGCACGGCTATTCTTTTTCCGACTACATTGACCTGGTTCGCCAGCTGCGGGCCAAGACTGACCTGGGATTGATCTTCATGACCTACATCAATCCCGTTTTGAAATATGGATTGAAGCAGCTGGATCGAGAAGGCTCTGAGGCGGGTCTGGATGGAGTCCTCATCTCCGATCTTACACCGGAGGAGTACTCCCGTATGGAGCCCTTGCAAGCATTGGACACGATCTTTTTGGCGGCTCCAACGTCCTCGGATGAGCGTCTGCAAAGGATCGGCGAAGCGAGTCGCGGGTTTGTGTATTTGATAGCGCGCACTGGGGTGACCGGGACTCAATCGGATGTGGAACATTTGGTCCCTGAGACAGTGGCGCGTCTTCGCCGCTATACCCGGCTTCCGATTGCGGTGGGTTTCGGCATTACTTCTTCGAAAGATGTCCGGAAAGTCTGGCAGTATGCCGACGGTGCCGTGGTCGGTTCCGCCATTGTGCGCTTTATTGAGGAACATCAATCGACGGCTGATCTGGCGCGAAAGGTTGGGGAATATGTCAGAAAGGACTTGATTTCGAAGGCCTGATTGGCTAGTTTAGGAGTGCTGATGAGTCTTGCTCGCAATTTTTACTTTTTTTACTGGTGGCACAAGAAGAAAAACTGCCCACCGGTGTAAGTAAAAATCGCAAGTTAGATTGACAAGGGCCGTGGGCAGGAAAGGCTGCTCACGGCCTTTTTTTGATGCGGGATTATATTGCTGCGAGCGGATTTACGCAGGGGTAGGGGCGAGCCGGCGGCTCGCCCGAACCGAACACCTGGCCAGACAGTACGGTTCGGGCGGGCCACCGGCCCGCCCCTACCGGCGCGGTCGTGGATTGCAATGGACGAGATAGAGGGCTGGCGAAAGAAGATTGATGAGATCGATTTAAAGCTGCTGAAGCTTCTCAACCGGCGCAGTCGGTGTGCCATTGAGATTGGGAAGATTAAACAAGAATTGAACATGGAGATTTACGATCCAAAGCGCGAGAAGGAAGTGATCCGAAATGTTAAGAATGCGACAAACGGACCACTCATGAAGGAGGCCGTTACGCGACTGTTTGAAAGGATCATCGATGAATCGAGACGAGCTGAACGGGAGACGCGGATTCGCGAGAAACGCGAAAAACGTGAAAAATCACGAAAAACACGCCAGCACGACATCACGAAAGCACGAAAGCACGAAAGCACGAAAGCACGAAAACACGAAATCGCGAAAGCACGAAAGCACGAAAAAACGACATCACGAAAAATATAGAAGGAGTCAAGAGCCATGGTTATCGTCATGAAACAAAGCACCACGGAAAAACAGATTGAGGTCGTCATCAAAAAGCTGGTTTCGCAGGGCTTTGATGTGCACCGTTCAACGGGTGTGGAGCACACGATTTTGGGGGCGGTCGGTGCCCAGGTGGTTGACACACGCGACTACGAACTGCTGGATGGCGTCAAAGAAGTACACCGGATTACGGAGCCCTATAAGCTGGCCTCTCGAGCTTTTCGGCCCGAAGGATCGATTATCGAAATTGACGGTGTGAAAATCGGTGGTGAGGAAGTCATCATTATGGCGGGGCCCTGCACAGTCGAAAGTTACGAGCAGTGTGACATCATTGCTGAACGGATTAAGGCCGCGGGGGCGAAGATCATGCGCGGCGGCGCCTTTAAGCCTCGTACATCTCCCTATTCTTTCCAGGGACTCGGCGTTGAGGGATTGAAACTCATTCGCAAGGCAGCCGACAAACACGGGCTGCTGGTGATTTCGGAAATTATGGAATCCGGTCAGCTTCCTCTGGCTGAAGATTACATTGACATCATGCAGGTCGGGACTCGTAACATGCAAAACTATGGCCTACTGCGCGATGTTGGCCGCACCGATACGCCCGTGCTGCTCAAACGCGGAATGAGCGCCACCCTTTCCGATCTGCTGCTGGCGGCTGAGTACATCATGTCTGCAGGAAATCACCGTGTGATCCTTTGCGAAAGGGGGATTCGCACCTTTGAAATGCACACCAGAAGCACGCTGGACATCTCGGCGATTCCGGTCATCCACCAATTGAGCCATCTTCCCATCATCGTGGATCCGAGCCATGCCATCGGTATTCGGGACAAGGTTGCGCCGCTGGCGCGTGCCGCGGTGGCGGCAGGCGCTGACGGATTGCTGATTGAAGCACACCACGATCCGGATAATGCTCTTTGTGATGGGGCCCAATCTTTGAAACTCGAGCAATTTGACAAGCTGATGGAGGAGCTGCGTCTGATTGCCGGCGCCGTCGGCCGAAGCATCGCAAGAGCTAGTCTGCCGGTCGCAACGGACCACTGACCGCTGACAGAATTCAGAATCCAGAATCCAGAATCCAGAAGTCAGAAGTCCTCGGGAATAATTGTGCAAACGACGAAAACTCGAGGCGCTCCAGCCGCGCCTGCTTCCAGTCCATCTACTGGGCGTGGCCGACACAAGTGTTGAGTCTTCTGAATTCTGGATTCTGACTTCTGGATTCTGTCAGTGGTCAGCTGAGAAACTCAGAAACTAATCCCCCAACCTGTAATTCGGCGATTCCTTGGTCACGACCACATTGTGAACGTGGGACTCGCGCAGCCCCAGGTGAGTGACTCGAATGAAGCGGCTCTTGCTTTGCAGCTCGTTAATATTCTTGACGCCGCAGTAGCCCATACCGGCTCGAACTCCCCCAATCAGAATTGGGATCAGATTTTCCACGCTTCCTTTATAGGGGACGCGTCCTTCGATGCCTTCCGGGATCAGCTTGCGCTCGACATCCACGGTTTCCTGGCCGTAGCGATCGCCGCCTCCCTCGGCCATGGCTCCCAGAGATCCCATTCCGCGGTAGGTCTTGAAGCTGCGATTTTGATAAAAGACCAGCTCGCCGGGCGACTCGTCGGTGCCGGCAAACAGGTTCCCGATCATGACGCAGTCAGCACCGGCGGCTAGGGCCTTGGTGATGTCTCCTGAGTACTTGATTCCACCGTCGGCTATGACGGGCAGCTCCAGCTCGCGAGCCACCTTTACCGTCTCCATGATAGCTGTGATTTGAGGAACACCGGAGCCGGTGACCACGCGAGTCGTGCAGATGCTGCCCGGCCCCATGCCGACCTTGACCCCGTCCACTCCGGCGTCATGCAGCTCGCGGGCAGCCTTTCCAGTGGCGATATTGCCGGCGACCAGCGCGGCGTTCTTTAACCTCTTCTTGAGTTCCCAGACCGCCTTCAGGACGCGTCCGGTGTGCCCGTGAGCCGTGTCCACCACGATGACATCAGCACCGGCTTTTTCCAGCTCGCGGGCCCGTTCCAAAAAATCTCCGGTGGCACCCACGGCTGCACCCACCCGCAGGCGGCCAAGGGAATCCTTGGCCGCATTGGGATAGGCGATGACCTTCATGATGTCTTTGACCGTGATCAAGCCCTTTAGCCGGTATTCCTGATCCACCACCAAAAGCTTCTCGATGCGGTGTTCGTGAAGCTTCTTCTTGGCCTCTTCCATGGAAATCCCTTCGTGTACTGTGACTAGATCGTTTCTGGTCATGAGTTCCGAGACGGAGAGATCCAGGTTGGTTTCAAAGCGCAGGTCACGGTTGGTAAGAATACCCGTTAACTTCCCTTTTTTGTCAGTGATGGGAACGCCGGAGATCTTGTGCCGGCTCATCACCTCCAGGACGTCACGGATGCTGTCGTTCGGACGCATCGTTACTGGATCCACGATCATTCCCGATTCGGAGCGCTTGACTTTATCCACCTCAGCGGCCTGAGCTGCAATCGACTGATTGCGGTGAATGATCCCCACTCCACCTTGCCGGGCCAGAGAGATGGCCAACCTGGCTTCGGTGACGGTGTCCATTGCGGCGGAGGAAATGGGGATATTGAGGGGGATATTCCTGGAGAAGGTGCTGTGCAGGTCTACTTCGCCCGGCAGAACGTCACTCTTGCCGGGCATCAGCAAGACGTCGTCAAATGTTAAGGCTTCGGGTATCTCCATGAACGGATTATATCCCACAGATTACGCAGATCCAACGCGGATATTCGCGGATAGAATAACACGTTGATATTGAAGGCGTTTAATTGATCCGAAGTTCAAGATATAACCGAGTGGAAGTCCTGATGTGGACAAATACTGGACGAGCTGAGAAATAAAGACAGGGTGGATCATATCAACTGCCTTGAGTTCCAAAATGACGTTTTCTTCTACGAGCAGGTCCACTAATCCAGTTCCGATCTTTTGATTCCTGAACTGGATTGGAACACTCTTTTGCCGCTCCCACTTCAAGCCTTTGTCCGAAAGCGCAATTTCCATAGCCCTCTGATAGATGGATTCTCTCAGAAAAGGCCCTAGTTCGTTATAAACATCAAAAGCACACCCAAGAATCTCATAACTGAGATCTTGATATAAGAAACTCATACCATCTATAACGAGTATCAGCGAATATCTGCGAAAGATCGGCGTGATCTGTGGGATGATCCGCGTGATCTGCGGGATCGTGTTAAAATCTAACTGCCATGCTCAATGTGATTTTGGCGAAGATTATCGGGAGCCACAACGAGCGCGAGTTGAAACGAACCCAGCCGCTCGTCGATCAGATGAACGAGCTGGAGAAGGAAATCTCCAAGCTCTCCGATACCGATCTAAAATCTAAGACCCCCGAATTCAAATCCCGCCTGAAAAACGGCGAATCCCTTGACGACATTCTCCCGGAAGCTTTCGCAGTGGTCCGCGAGGCCGGTCGGCGCACCATTAGTATGCGTCACTTCGACGTCCAGTTAATCGGAGGAGTCGTCCTTCATCGGGGCAAAATCGCTGAAATGAAGACCGGTGAAGGAAAGACCCTGGTGGCCACCCTTCCTGTGTACCTAAATGCCCTCACCGGAAACGGTGTTCATATCGTCACTGTCAATGACTATCTGGCGCGGCGCGATGCTGAGTGGATGGGTCCCATTTACAAGTTTCTAGGTCTGAGCGCGGGTGCGATCCAACACGACATGCCCGACGCCGATCGCAGGGCTGCCTACCAGGCCGATGTCACCTACGGCACCAACAACGAGTTTGGCTTCGACTACCTGCGTGACAACATGAAGTACTCGCTTGAGGACTGTGTGCAGCGAGGTCACCGCTATGCCATCGTCGACGAAGTGGATTCCATCCTCATCGACGAAGCTCGAACTCCTCTCATCATCAGCGGCCCTTCGGAAGAATCAACGGACAAATACTACAAAATTGACAAAGTGATCCCGCGGCTGGTGCGGGAACAAGACTTCAAAATCGATGAAAAATCCCGGACCGTAGTGCTCCAGGAATCGGGTATTGAGAAGGCGGAGAGGTTGCTGGGCATAGACAACCTCTACGATCCCCGCAACATGGACCTGGTTCACCATATCCAGCAAGCGCTAAAGGCCCACACCCTTTTCAAGAGGGAGGTGGATTACATGCTCAAGGACGGCCAGGTCATCATCGTCGATGAGTTTACGGGGCGCCTGATGCCGGGACGCCGCTACTCTGACGGCCTCCACCAGGCCCTGGAGGCCAAGGAGGGTGTTCGGATCGAGCGTGAAAACCAGACCCTGGCCACCATCACTTTCCAGAACTACTTCCGTATGTACGAGAAGCTGGCCGGCATGACCGGAACCGCCGAGACTGAAGCCACAGAGTTCGAAAAGATCTACAAACTGGAAGTGATGGTTATTCCGACCAACCAAACGCTGATTCGGCATGAATATTCTGACGTGGTTTACCGCACGGAGCGGGAGAAATTTAATGCCGTTGCCGAGGAGATCAAGGAACTCAACGAAGCGGGGCAGCCCGTGCTGGTGGGGACCACTTCGATTGAAAAATCCGAGCGACTCTCGACCCTTCTGAAGCGCCGCGGCATCCGGCACGTGGTCCTCAATGCCAAGTACCACGAGCGAGAAGCGGAGATCGTCGCCCAGGCAGGGAAGAAGGGGGCGGTAACGATTGCCACCAATATGGCGGGGCGCGGTACGGACATCATTCTGGGTGGAAACCCCGAGTTCCAGGTCAAAATCAATCTAAGAGCTCGCGGCCTCAACCCGGAGGGCAGTGCGGAGGAGTATCGCAAAGAGCTGGACGGGCTTCTGCCGGCCTGGAAAAAAGAGCACGACGAGGTGGTCGGATTCGGTGGCCTCCATATCCTCAGCACGGAGCGGCACGAGGCCCGGCGCATTGACAACCAGCTGCGCGGTCGCGCCGGCCGCCAGGGAGATCCCGGATCAAGTCGCTTTTATCTCTCTCTTGAAGACGATCTGATGCGAATTTTCGGATCCGACAATATCTCGGGAATCATGCAAAAACTGGGAATGGAGGAGGGAGTTCCGATTGAATCCAAGCTGATTACCAAGCAGATCGAGCGGGCACAAAAGCAGGTGGAAGCCAGAAACTTCGAAATCAGGAAACATCTGCTCGAGTACGATGACGTCATGAACAAGCAGCGCAAGGAGATCTATCGATTTCGCCGGGAGCTGTTGGAAGAACAGGAGCAGAAAGATTACATTTTAGGCCTGGCTGAGGACATCCTTATCGAATTTCTAGATCTGTACGCCAATCAGGAGATCGATCCGGAGGATTGGGATCTGGAAAATCTGAAAGTCAACCTGCGCCGCGTTTATGGAATTGATTTGTCCGAAAGGGTCAGTCAGTTGGCCCGTCCTGAGCTCGAAGAAGAGCTGCTCAATCAGATCAAGTCTAAGTATGAGGAAAAAGAAGGGCAGATCGGGCCGGAAATGATGCGATGGTACGAGCGCATGGTGATGCTGCAAATCGTCGACCAGCAGTGGAAGGATCATCTGCTGGCCCTGGACCATCTCAAGGAAGGTATCGGTTTGCGGGGGTATGGGCAGCGTGACCCGTTAGTGGAGTACAAGCGCGAGTCGTTCCAGCTGTTCGAAGAACTCTGGAACCGGTCCACTGAGGAAATGGTGAGGATGCTCTTCCTGCTGCGGCCTATCACCGAGGAAGACGAACGAGAGCTTTTGGGAGCTCGACGGCAGCAGCCGTTGAGCTATTCCGGGCCCGAAGACACCGCCCAACCCGCTTGGCAGCGCAGCGAGCCCATGGATGAGCGAACTGCCGCCGCCGTGAAAACGGTGGTTCGAACTAGCCCCAAAGTGGGGCGCAATGATCCCTGCCCCTGTGGATCGGGGAAGAAATACAAGAAATGCTGCGGGAGGTAACCAGCTGACAACAACCAACCAACTGACAACTGACAGAATTCAGAATCCAGAAGTCAGAAGACTCAACACTTGTGTCGGCCACGCTCAGTAGATTGACTGGAAGCAGGCAGGGCTGGAGCCTCGAGTTTTCGCTGTTTCCACGATTATTCCCGAAGACTTCTGGATTCTGGATTCTGGATTCTGGATTCTGAATTCTGTCAGTTGTGTTGTCAGCTGTTAGCGGATTTTTTCGACATCGCAGGCGTCCACTTCACAGGCGACGGCCTGTCGGATCAGATCAACCGACAAGATAAATCGGTAGGTGCCTTTTTTCTCGATCAGGATTCCCCGCAGGCCTGCCAGTGACCCTCGGATGATTTCTACCCGGTCTCCTTCTACGATGTACGGATACGGGTCGTAGGGCAAAGTGCCGAAGACCAGCCTTTTCACAGCCTGGATTTGCTCGTTCGGGATAGGAGCCGGCTCACCGTCGAACCCAATGATCCGGACCGCCGAGGGAACCTTCAAGATGTCCAGACGACGGTCTTGAATCAGGACGTGAGCGAAAAGATAACCCGGGAAAAGGGGGAACTGAACTTTCTTACGGCGGTCTTTCCATCTGGAGATGACCTCACGCAGGGGCAAAAAGCACTCGATTTGCTTTTGCCACAACTGCTCCGCTACGACTTTCTCGTGTCTTGACCGCGTATGAATGGCGTACCATCTAAGTTCCGGCTCTGACATGGCAAAAATTCCCGACTGCATGGGGCCGTGTCTTTAAAATTTAAATTTTAAAGACACGGCCCCATTTTCCCCTAAAACAGATTGTCTGTGTCGGCTTCCCCTCCGTTCGAGCCCAACGAACTTTCGATCGATTCGGGATCCTCTCCTGCTTCAAGCCGGTCCACCATCTCGTTGAACTCCGGACCCAGATCCTCCCCTACTTCGCTCCCCAGTTTCTTCATCATACGGGCCATTGATTTGGGATCGTTTTCGTCGAAATCGCCCCACTTGGACGGGTCGGCCATGCTCTCCAGGCGACTCTCCTCAGATCGAAGCGTGGAAACCCGGGAGATCAGCTGCTCCAGCTTTGAACTCCCACAGCGGCACCGAGTGCCATCGGCATCGGAGATCCGCCAGAAAAAACGGGAAAAGCGTCGCCCACAATCTTGACAAAGGTATTCGTAGACCGGCATACAT
>JALLON010000340.1 GCA_027717925.1 Acidobacteria bacterium AH-259-G07
TGGACATCGTGGTGAGTAATTCCAATGAATTCCCAAACTTGTTGGTCAACCAAAACGGAAACAGAAAGAATTGGATTTTGCTTAAGCTCGTCGGCCACAAGAGCAACCGTGATGGGATAGGAGCCAAAATTCGTCTCGTCAGTGGGGGGAGGATCCGGTACGACCAAGTAACCGGGGGAGGTAGTTATCTTTCCGCTCACGATGCTCGAATACATTTTGGATTGGGACAGGCCCAGACAGTCGATTTGATCGAGATTCGATGGCCTAGCGGCATAGTGGACTGCTTGAAAGGGGTAGAAATCAATCAAATTATGGTCATTGAAGAAGGCTCGTTCGCCTCGAGCTAGTAACGAACTTACAGAAGTATGTAAACAGGGGAAAGACAAGCATGCGCCAAAGCGATTCACACCGACAAAGCGCCCGCACCGAAAGGTCCTTATTCCCAGGGTATGGTGACCAGTCACAAGCAACTTTACCTTTCCGGACAGGGGCCCATCGACCACAAGACGGGGGAGTTCGTGGACGACAAAACGGCCTACCCAAGATTTTGTCCAATAAATTGAACTTTCATTCGAAGAAATGGACTCCACTCGGTCAGCAGGTTCTACACCACCCCGAGGATTCCCTCGAACGGTCGAAAGGACGACCGGGAATCGCCGGAGCTACGGGCCCGGCTGTTTCTTGTTCCTGGATTTCATGCTCATCTCCAAGGCGCCTCAGCAATCGAGTCACACCGCTTATGCGTCAGTCACCGCCATGACTCAGGATGATCGGCGAAGTATGAGCAACGAGCGCGGTGATACGGTCCAGGCATTCCCAGGAGCAGAGGAGGCTTGAGACGGCGCGACGTAAGTATGAGTTGTCTCAATCCGCACAGGACTCTTGCTGTAGTTGGCCAGGACCATATGGATTTCAAGGTTGGTGAAGACGGAGGCGACGACATTTGCGGGTAAGGGGTGGGCTATCAGGTCGCTGTTTCCGATTTCCAGATAAGCATAGGTGCCTGGTTCGACAAGTGGATAATACTGCTTAAGCCAGCGAGCGTGCGCAGCCCGGGCGTTGGGTCTGCCTGGAAAAGAATCCCATGGACCGTAACTATAGGGTCCGTCTGGATGTGTCTGGTGGTAGCGCCACCTCTCGCGCCACTGATCGAGAAGGGCTCCTGGTTGGTAATCGACTCCAGGAATCACTGCTCGCTCACCGGTAAACGGCCGTCCTGCCAGCAGCACCGGGAACTGCATATACGGGATGGTGTGGAGGAACATCTCATCGTCGTCTTCCAGTTGTCCCCGCCGCCAGTCAAAGCATGGGACCAGGTAGGGTGGGTGGTTCTTGCACTCTTCCCGCAGCTTGTCGGCATTGCCCACGCCCTCGCCGACCCAGAGATAATCCCAGAGTTTTGGTGTGTTGGGGTATTGAGACCCATGTAAGTGGATCTTGTAGATGCCCCCCCCGGCGTTTGACTTCGGAGTAGATGATGGAGAGCAGGTCGCCCAGGGCTCCGTCGTGGTCAGGGCTTTCCTCGAAGGCCAGCACCTCGTCCTTGGTTGCAAGTTCAGGGTCACGATGCAAGCGCCTGGAACCGGCGTCATTGTACAGGCCGTCGACGCCGTACTCGTCCATGATTCTCAATATGCGGGGGAGAACATAGGCACGCCATCCAGCGCTGGCGGCTGAACAGTGCACGAGTTGCCAGTGAGCTGCCTTGGTTGAGAATCCGGGGCGGGCCCACTCAGGGCGGAAATCACGATCGGTGATCTGGAAGTGACCGGTTGAGGTGTAGAGGAGGATTCTCATGCCTCGCTTATGCACCATGTTGATGAAACGCCGAAGACCGGCTGGATTGACTGCAGTGAACTTGTCACCTCCAAACAGTCGGAGCAGATCGTTCCAGTCCTCCATGACCTGGATCAGGCGAATCCCTTCGTTCCACAGCTGGTCAAGTCGGCACTCATCATACTCATCCGGGTTCCACGGTTTGCGACTAGGATACTCGCCGAGGTTGTAAACGGCCTGGCCGGGAATATAGTCCGTGATAAGGTGTCTTCGCATGCAGGTCCGGATAGTTGATTCGCAGTGGGCGATGTTCCCCAGCCGCCGCCGGTGATCTTCCCGTGTGTAGGAGCTCAGGATTCGTGGAGATCCGGAGTCCGAGACTCGAGCAGGGACGGCAGGACTCCTCGAAAGAAGGCCTCCGTGTGCGGCGACGCCGACTAACCCCGAGCCAACACTGACCTTGATGAACTTTCGTCTCTCCAGGGTGTGGTTCCTCTGCTCTAGAAGAATACCATAGCGGCTCTCTTATGCCTTACCCTGGCCGAAGCAGATGAGTGAACGCAGATCTCTTAGTCGACGTGAAACACCTCTTCCAACAACGGAAACATCTCATCCGGATGGCAGTCCGGATGTCGTTCCATGATGGGGCCCATCTCCTCGGCCCACTTTTCGTAAATGGGGTGCCGGATCAGGTCGTTAAGTGACTTCTCAAAATCTTCCACTTCCACGTAGACAAAAAGATTGAGGCCTCTCTTGAAGATGGAATAGTTGTGAAAACCGACGGCCTGCAGGTGCTCGATCAGTTCCGGCCAGACGTTCTTGTGAGCCTTGACGTACTCATCCTCTTTTCCTTCTCGAATTCTTAACAAATATGCGACACGCTTCGTGCCCTGTTCCCTTCTGAGTAGGTCGTCATCTTCAGTCATCTGGATTGTACTCGAACCTGATGCATTCCCTCGAAGTCACCGCTGTAGATCAAATAGCGTTTGTTTCTCACTTCTTTGTTGGAGACCACGACCGGGCGGCCGTCGATTTCGACCGTCTGTTCCTTTTCCACTGCTGGAATCATCAGGGTCAGCCCCTCGATCCTTTGCGGCGCCTGGAGAGCGAATTCGTATCCATCAGAGCTCTCCCGGAACCCGTG
>JALLON010000341.1 GCA_027717925.1 Acidobacteria bacterium AH-259-G07
CAAGATCTAGGTACCACTTTTCAAAGCAGTTGGCTCCTTCAATGAAAGGCATTTTAAAATAGATGCGATGACTTTTCCTTCGTGGGTCTCCGGCAGTTCAACTCATGCCGGCGATCGGATCTTGAATTTGCAAATTTCACTTTGATGGCGAAGCGAGGAGGCCGCCGGTAACCTCTGCCGGTTCAAATGTGCTTTTTGCCGGCGTTAGTCAAGTTGGCTTCATCCGGTGCTTTTCATGCCCGACGCAATGCCGTGGACGGTGAGACGAAGAAGGTTCAATACTTCGTCGCTTTCTGATCGCCGCCATTCTCGAAGGAAGCGCACCTGCAGAAAATTCAAGGGGTCCACATAAGGATTTCGAAGCGAGATGGATTCCTTCAGAACCGGGGCGGTTTGCAGCAGTTCCTCCTGCTCCGTAAGTTCCAGAATGATTTGACTGCTGAGCTGGTACTCTTCTTGGATGTCGCGAAAGAGACGTTTCCGGGACTCGGGATTCTCCACCAGGTCAGCATATTGTTGCGCGATGTAAAGATCCGATTTTGCGAGCGACATCTGTGCGTTGTCGATCAGAGTCCGAAAAAAAGGCCAGTCCTGGTACATGGTGCGCAAGCAAGAGATGTCTTGGGAGGAGATTTCATTCAAGGCCGTACCGAGTCCAAACCAGGCGGAAAGGATAAAGCGCGACTGTGTCCAGGCAAAGACCCATGGGATCGCCCGAAGGTCTCGCAGTCCCTTCCCTGAGGGCCGCTTTGCAGGTCTCGAGCCTAATGTCAATTTTTCCAGGACATCAATGGGAGTCGCCTCAAAGAAGAAAGCGGGAAAGTGATCATCCTCCCAAACTAGGCGCTGATAACGCTCCAGTGAATTCTGAGATAAGACTTCCATCACACCAAGCCATTCGCTGGGGATATCAGTGAGTTCTCCTTGGGTGGACCAAGCTGCCCGCAGGACTGCGCTGAAGAGCTGCTCCAGGTTGCGCAAGGCAATCACCGGGTTTGAATACTTTGCGGAAACGACTTCTCCCTGCTCCGTAATCCGAATACACCCGCCGGCAGCCGAAAAAGGTTCTGCCAAAATCGTTTCATGGCTCATGGCGCCACCTCGGTCAATGGGACCTCCTTTGCCGTGAAAAAAGCGGATTTTTAGACCGTAACAAGCGGCCAACTCGACCACGGCCCTTTGGGCGCGGTAGAGTTCCCAGTTGGCGGTCAGATACCCACCATCTTTATTGGAATCAGAGTACCCCAGCATGACCTCCTGAATGTCGCCCCGACTCTTCAGGAGACTCCGGTAGACGGAATCGGCGAACCAGCTTTCTAGGAGATCTGTGCAATGCCTGAGATCTTCAATCGTCTCGAAAAGAGGGACGAAATCAAGGCGGCTTTTCCAGCATTGACCACTTTTTCTAATAAGTCCCGCTGAAGATGCCAGATAGATCGCTTTCCAGAGGTCCAGCGTGCAATGCGTCATGCTGACAATATAGCGATTGGAAGCGATCTCCCCGTGAAGTTCCTGTATCCTCCGGATAGCTCGGAACTGATTGAGGACCTCCTCGTCTTCCTCGCCGTGGTGCGTCGGCTGCTGGAACTCTCCAAGATTCTCCTTGAGTAGTGCTGTTTGGTTTACACCATGCCACTTTTTGAAAGTGCCAAGCCGCTCAATAGCTTTGGACAACTTTCTGGAATGATCTCGAAAATCCAAAGTGGCCAGATGGAACCCAAAAACTATGACTTGGTAAATCAGATCTTTCAATGGTCCAGCAGCGGCTCGCCGAGTACCGCTGCGTTCGAGACTCCCTTGAAGCAAAAGCAGGGATTGCAAGAACTCTTTCGGGTCTTCAAAGCCGCCAATCTGACGCATTCTGGTTTTTTCCAAGCGGCGCTCCAGCAGGCACAAATAGCGTCGGTAGCTCTCGTGCGGTTCAATTCTTTCCCTTGACTCTTCCAGAAACACGCCATGCATGGATTGATCCTCCAATTCTCGGAGGATTCTTTCTGAAACCGAAACCAGGCGTTCGGAGTGACTGAGATGAGACCGCAGCGCGGAAAGAGTCAGAGTGTAATGATCCAGAATCAGTTGTCGTTGCATTTCAGCTGTTCTTAAACTGGTCTGTGGTGTCACAGAAGGATTCCCGTCTCGGTCCCCTCCCACCCAGGAGCCAAAGGTCAGCAGTGGTGGCAAAGGAAACGTGAGACGCGTCACTTCTTCTAGTTTCCTATAGAAGAGAGGGATGACTGGGATGATTGCCTTGCGAAAGAAGAAAAGAGTTCTTTCAATTTCTTCCTCGACTGTTGGTCGGAGAAAGCGCGTCTGTTCCGTGAGCCAGAGCGTCTCCAAGACCGCGAGGATCTGCTTTTCCAGTTTCTTTCGCGGAGAGCTGTTTTGAGCCCGGACCTCCCAATCATGATGAAGGGCGGCGAGATTGTGAAGATGATCCGTAACCGTTCGACGTCTAGCCTCAGTGGGATGGGCCGTCAGGACAGGTTGAATGGACAAACTCTTGATGAACGACTCCATTTCCGTCAAGCCGAAGCTTTTTCCTGAAGACTGGGAGATCTGATGGATACCATGTTCAATGGAACCTCGGTACGGCTCCTGTTCGAGGCTTCTTTCTTCTAATCTCCGTTCACGTTGTTTTTCTTCGGCAAGATTAACCAGATGAAAGTAGAGGGTGAAGGCCCGAGCAACACTTTCGGCCTCCCGGAGTCCCAAATTCTGGACAGTATCATCCTTACGATTGATGTCTTCTTTTGTGGGATTTCGGCGAAGACGCTTGCTCGTCTTTCGCAAATCTTCGATCAAATTGAACACGTGACGGCCGGCCTGTTCCTGAATAACATCCCCCAAAAGGGTGGTAAGCATTCTAACGTCACGTCGAAGTTCACAATACATTTGCGAGTTAATTTTAGGCC
>JALLON010000342.1 GCA_027717925.1 Acidobacteria bacterium AH-259-G07
TTGAGACTCTGCGCAAAAAAATAATTGTGTGCAGCCCATCCACCTTTGCCAGACCAGCCCTGGTCCCTCGACAATCGAAGACTCGTGCGTAGCCGACAGTCAGTTTGGTTCACCAAAGAAGATCTGGATGGAGCAGCCAGCAGCTTCTCCTAGCCACTGGATCGTTTTACCGACTAGCCCGCCAATTTCCATTGCCTTTGACCCCCTGAAGGCTTAGCATCAGACAAGAAGTCACATAGGAACATCATGATGCTGCAACCGTGAGGGTCCACCTAACTCGGTCTGAAATCGTCTAGAGGGAAGAAGGACAAAGGTGCTGCAATGTGGGAGGGTCCCATGAAGACAAGGTTTTTCACAGTAGTTGGACTTCTAATCCTTACGACTTGTGCTGGGTCAGAACAACCGTCTTCGCCGTCTGCAAGTCAAGAACCACCTCTTCAATACAGGGTAGTTGCACGCGAAGACGTTAGTTATGCTGGCACGCCACGCATGGTGTACAGAATTGTTTTCGATGTCGATCAGATCCCTGGAGAAGAAAGCATAAGACAAACCTCCATCTCGATTTGGAATGACGGCAAAACTGGCTGGAAAGAATTCACTATCTTTGGTTACCTGCCAGAAATGGAAACCCGATCACTTGCGTACTCCGTTGCTGAATTTGCTCAGGAAGGATTGAAGGAATTTAGAATCCAAGACACCAGTCTCTTGGGGACGAAATGGTACACCGAGCCAGACAAACAGTCTACTCAGGCAGCACAACAAAACCGTGAACAAATTGTTTGTGACAAATTTGATCCTCTTGTACGGACCAGCGGCGACAAGCTCGAACTGTCACTAGAAACAGATCTACCAGACTTCACCAATATGATGGTTAGCGTCAGTCGTAGCTATAAAGAAAGAGGAAGTGACGACAATTATCCCATAGACTATTTTTCTCAAGAAAGTACAGTGGGAGAATGGCGCAAACCACACTCCATCGATATTTCAGACAATCGATGGGTAAGGGCTTATAGAGAACAGACGGATAGACTAAAGCGAGCCGGTATTTGGTCTGGTCTTGCAGGTGTTAGTGATTCCATTGAAATATCTCTAACGGTACCAGTCAATCAACCTAACCCCGCCTTTGGCAAAAGAAATGAAAACCTCACGGGCAAAAAGGTCCGCTCAAGTGGAAATCTACGGATTGTTCATGTTGAACAACACCTTGAGCAGCCATTGAC
The DNA here is from genome assembly GCA_027717925.1 of Acidobacteria bacterium AH-259-G07. Taxonomy (GTDB): domain Bacteria; phylum Acidobacteriota; class UBA6911; order RPQK01; family JADFOI01; genus JALLOL01. The sequence goes on from JALLON010000342.1 coordinate 1,221, forward strand.
GACAACAACTCCTTCTTGAACGCCAAGCCGACCCCTCGACAAGACCTAAGCACACCAGCCAGACTCCGGTGGATCGTTCCGTTTGATGGGCTTGGTTATTGCCTTTCACCCCCTGAAGGTCTACCATCAACAAGAAGTCAGGCCACAGGAGGAGACAAGCGTGGTTGGCAAGACCATCTCTCACTACAAGATTCTGGAAAAGCTCGGCGAAGGAGGGATGGGAGAAGTCTATCGAGCTGAGGACACCACTCTGAAGCGAGAAGTCGCCATCAAAGTTCTCCCTGAGCAGTTCACCCAAGATCCTCAGCGATTGGCATGCTTTGAGCGAGAGGTTTGACGGGCAGCCCAATACTAATTGATCAGCGGTTCAGGACACAAGCCGTTCTGTCCTTTCTAGGATAGCAAACCAGAATCTAGAAGCTTTCGGCCAGTGTCGAAAAGTCGATGATACAAATGGCAGCAAAGCGCGCACAATCCCAGCCGAGAGGCGCAGTGATGCCTCGTGCCACCAAACCCAACGATAACCGTAAGCCTCGCGGATTGCGGTGGGGAGTAGCCCTATGGTTGGTAAGCTAAAAAACCAAAGAAGTGGCCGCATCACCCACAAGGTAGGCGGGGAGACCACCTCCGGCGCTATGTGGCGCGCCGTTTCGGTCACCGCAATCTCCCCACTTGCAAACATCTCATCCATGTAGCTGCGTAGTTCCGCCAGGTTACTAGGTAGAGAGCCAGAGGGGATTCCTAGTAGCGGCTCAATCGACCTTGCTTGTGCGCAGTAGCGATTCTTCTCCTCTAAAGTTAGTGGTCCGACGTAAAGCTCGTAGGTACTCAGGAAAGAATCCAGCAGTGTGGCATGTACCCAAGTGAGTAACTTGGGATCGTGTGCACTATATCTGGTTCCCGCTGGGATATTCCCGGCTGTCCCGCTCAGCTTGCCGTGTACCCGATCATGCATGGCATTAATGGCATCAGTGGCTCGCGTTACCTCTTCTGGCGTGCCAAACGTTAGCGCAAGCATGGCCTCAATCGTTTGACGTAGCCGCTGCAGCCGTGCACCAGGGCTGGCATTGAATGAGCTGTGCTCCGCCACGCCGCTTGCCACTAGCGGGTGCGCGAGTTGCAGTAGCATTGCTCGCCCCCAGCCCAGAAGCAAAACTACCTCACTGTTGATCTTCCAGGCGACGCCGCCAATCCTGAGGGAGCCCTTGTGTGGAGTGGACGCTTCACTTGCATTAACAGCAAACAGGGTCTGCACTTCGGTGAGCTCATCTCCTCTCCTCCTGAAGCTCGATTTTGAAAATACGATCATTGCAAGGGTCCGCCTCTGAAACTTGATCGCAAGCGCGGGTAGATTTGCTCCGGTTCTTTTAGCCTTTTTTACAGGCTTTCCTCGCCAGGGTTCTGAGAAAGGTTTTCAATGTCCGGGACTGTGCCAGGGATTGCGGAGCTTGCGAAGCGCCTTCACTTCAATCTGGCGAATACGCTCCCGAGTGACACAGAATCTTTGACCAACCTCCTCCAGAGTGTGTTTGCTTCCATCCTCAATGCCAAATCGCATGCGAATGATCTGCTCCTCACGAGGGGTTAGGCTGTGTAAGACGGATGCAGTCTGTTCCTTCAGACGGATATCGATCGCCACTTCGGCGGGGGAAACTGCCTCTCGGTCTTCGATGAAGTCGCCC
>JALLON010000343.1 GCA_027717925.1 Acidobacteria bacterium AH-259-G07
TGTCGACGCTTGAACTTGTTCCTGTACATGGCCTGGTCGGCAATGGCCAGGAGCAGATCAGGATCTCTCCCGTCTTCCGGAAAAGTAGCAGCCCCGATGCTGATGCCGACCTGTACCATGTTGTGTTCATCGACCAGAATCTCATAGTTGTCGAGGGCCCTCTGGATGCGTTTCATGGCGTGTCGGGCCTGCCGCTTACTCGTGCCTATGGCGTTTACGGCCGTCGGGTTGTCTCCCGCCACTGGAAAAGAAACGAAGAAGCGCAAGTTGAGAGATCCTTTGCGGAAAAGGCAGTTTCCGGCCGTCTCGTCGATCTTTACACTCGCCCGCCCAGGACCGACGGCATGTTTTGGACTGACCGCATGTTTTGGACCGACGGCATGTTCTGGACCGATGGCATGTTCTGGACCGATGGCTTAGTCGGAGATGGTGAATAAACTCAGAGGGAGGAAATTATGACTTTCATCGTTTATTGGACTGATTAGTTCAGTTAACAGACACATTCAACTTGAACGGATATCAGCGCAGCGGCAAAAACCTCTGCGGGTAGTGATGCGACTAAGATCGCCCTTTTTTTCAGGACGCACATGCGATATCATACCCGCGGAAGACGTTCTTGATTTATGACGAATCTTCCCAATTTAGAGCTCACAACGGGCTTATGAGCTGACACCACGCAAGGGGGGGATTGCACCTCGTGTGCTTTTTTGCTATCGTTTATTGGACTGATTAGTTCAGTTCACAGACATATCCAACTTGAACGGGGATCAGCGCAACTGGCAAAAACCTCTGCTGGTAGTGATGCAATTAAGCTTGCCCTCTTGGTTTTAGGAGGGACATGCGATATCCTACATGAGGAAGACGTTCACGATTTATGGCGAGTCTTCCCATTTAGAGCTCACAACGGGCTTATGAGCTGACACCACGCAAGTGGGGTATCGCACGTCATGCGCTTTTTTACGGACGATATTCCTCCCAAGGCCAAATTCTATCTTTCTTGTGTATCATTCTTCGGCTCCCTAATCCTAATTTACTCCCTATACAATTCCTTCTTCTTGAACGACCTGAGCTGGCTTATTCTTGGGTGTATGACAATACTGGGTAGCTTTTTTCCGGTCCGCCTTCCGATTGGTAAAGGCCAGTCCTTCACAATGACGGTCAGCGACATATTCATATTCACGTCTATTCTCCTCTACTCTCCTGAGGTGGCAGTCACTTTGGCCGTCATTGATGGCTTTTTAGGAACTTTTGGGCTCCTTAAGAAAAATCTAAGCTATAGAGTAATCTTCAATCTGAGCCAGCTGTCTATTGCCACGTATTTGGTAGGCCTGTTATTTTACAAGCTACACGCGACACATCCCCCATTGGATCCGGCCAACGTGAACAATACCCCTATGCTTTTTGTCAATTTAGGACTGTGCGCGCTTGTCTACTTTATACTTAATTCTGGGGCGGTAGCACTAAGTATTTCTCTAGTCACTCGACAGCCACTTGAGCGCATCTGGGAACAGAATTTATGGACATCACTGACATATTTTGTTGGAGCTTCGGCTGCTGCTATTATTTTCCTAACCTTTAATCGAATTCACTTTTTTGCCTTTGCAGTAGCTATTCCGATGGCCCTGCTTATTCACTACGCTTTCAAAATCAACCTGGATCGTATTAACCAAGCCCTGATCCACGTGGATCAGCTCAACGAGCTTTATCACTCTACGATCGAATCGCTGGCCATGGCGATTGACGCCAAAGACGCGAAGACTCACGGACACATCCAGCGGGTCCAGACGTTGGCTATGCGCCTGGCTGGATACCGGGGGATCACTGACGAAAATGAACTTGAAGGGCTGCGGGGAGCCTCTCTGATGCACGATATCGGCAAGCTGGCCATTCCTGAGTATATCCTCAACAAACCTTCCGCGTTGACCACGTGGGAACTACAGAAAGTGCAAAAACACCCAAGCATCGGTGCCGAGATCCTCAGCTCGGTTCCCTTCCCTTACCCGGTCGTCCCTTTTGTGCGCTATCATCATGAGAAATGGGATGGAACCGGATATCCGGACGGTCTCAGGGCCGAGCAGATTCCACTGGGGGCGCGCATCCTCTCCATTGCCGACTGTTATGACGCCCTGCGCTCCGACCGGCCCTATCGCCCCAAGCTGAGCACTAAGGTTGCTATCGAACACATGAAGTCGGAGTCCGGTAAGTCCTATGATCCCGCCATTGTCAGAATCCTGGTGGAGCATGTCGAGGAGTTCGAAGCAGCAATGAAGGAATCGGAGAGCCGCTTTTCCGCAGCTACGCTTCAATTGAAGGAGGACCTTTCAACCTCTGTTGGGAAAGAGGAGCGGAAGGGAATCGGTACGACCGTCTTTCACGAGATTGCCTCAACCCACAGGGAGATTCAAGCTCTTTACGAGATCTCTCGTGTCCTGGGAAGATCGCTCAAGGTTTCGGAGACTCTTTCCCTGCTGGCTGAGAAGATTCAAAAGCTGGTCCCCTACAACTCCTGTGTGATGTATCTTCTGGACTCTGAAAACGGCAGGCTGGATCCCTATCACGCCTCGGGTTTGCATAGCGAACTTCTGGAAAAGCTGGAACTCAGCGTGGGTGACGGCATCACCGGATGGGTCGCTGCTCACAAGCAGCACCTGATGAACGTCTCGCCGGCTCCGGATTTCATGGACTCAGAAGTGCTGCACTCTGCCTACAGGAGCTGCTTGGTCATGCCGTTGTCTCTGAGCAAAAGTATCGTGGGAGTGATCTCACTCTACTCGGAGCAACCTGAGCGTTACAATCAGGATCACCTGCGTTTTATGGAGACCATTAGTGATCACGCAGCTGCAGCCATTAGAAATGCCATCATCCACGAGGAAACTCAGGAGAATGCTTACAC
>JALLON010000350.1 GCA_027717925.1 Acidobacteria bacterium AH-259-G07
ATCTTTACGGCAAGTGGAAGATATTTCTTACTTACAACCGGCATCTTCGTAATTTTTCTGAACGTCTGTATCGGGGACTCTCGACACTGACTGAAATCGAGGATCCTAATCCACCTTTATTTCTAACTTTCAAGGATCTCTGTCGACAACTGGTCCCCAACGTCGACAGACGATTTCCCACGGAACGTGAAGTTGATGTCTTTGGTTTCAAACAACTACTGCGAAAACAGGCCCGAAGTGAAAAATTCGACTACGCACTGCTCTGGGAAGAGATCCGCTCTATCATCAAAGGCGCTAAGCCTCAAATTAATACGGATCGTTTCGAAGCGCTGATTTCTCAATTGAAAAAATTTGGATCAAACGCATCCACCCTGCGTGATTTGCGCGAAGAGTTACTGGCGCTCCGATACCTGAATCTCTATGAGCAGATCGAGAGAATCCTGAGCAAACAATTGAAACAAGGACTCCAGCAAGTTGTCATTGAGCTGGAAGAGCTTTGCGAAAACCGTCCGGCTCAGCTTGTGCGGGCTCTTGAGACCGTGCAGAAACGAGTGCGAAAGCGCGACGCCAGTCTGCACACTCCGTTCATGAGTTTCGCCGAATACGAACAGCTGGGCCGTAAAAGGGCTCCCAACTTCCTTCACAGCCGGCAAGACATTCACGCCATCGCCGTTTGGTACCAGGAACAACTCCAAAAACAGGGCATGTGGGATGAAGTTGACCTCACTCGCGCCGCTCTTCAAAGCATGGAAAGAAGTCCTGAGCAGGAGCACCGATTTGAGTTCGTGGCCTGTGACGAGGTCCAGGACTTTACGAACATTCAGCTGTCTCTCATTTTTCGCCTCGTCGCAGATCCGCGCCACCTTCTTCTGGCAGGTGACCCCAAGCAGATCATCAATCCGAGTGGCTTCCGCTGGGAAGAAGTTCGACAGATGTTTTACGATCGGCACCTGGATGTGCCCGGCGTCCATCACCTCACCCTGAACTTCCGCTGCGTCGGAAGTATCGTATTGCTGGCAAACTCGCTCCTTCGCCTTAAACAGCGTCTGCTGGGAATGCAGCGTCATGAGAAACTCGACCAGTGGAAGTACCAGGGCCGTCTTCCCTGTCTGGTCGAGAGCATTCCTGCCCAGACGCTGCTGCAACAGGTGCGGATGACCGGTGCCGATCGGATCATCCTCACCCGCACGGAAAGCGAGCGAGATCATCTAAAAAAAGAACTGGCCACCGAACTTGTTATGACGATTCGGGAGGCCAAAGGCCTGGAATTTGGGACGGTCCTGCTATGGAGATTCGCTTCGGAAGCGGAAGACGTATGGGATACGATCATCCGGAACAGTGCCCGGGGCCTGCACGAGGCTCTGATTCGCCACGAAATCAATTTACTCTACGTGGGCATCACGCGCGCTCGCCACAACCTCATCGTCTATGACGGGTCCCGGGCTTCAGTCATTTGGAAAGCAGAAGGACTGAGGGATCACGTTTTCCGAACTCACGACCTTCAATATCTTGCACAGGCCTGGCAGGTCCCTTCTTCGCGTGAAGAATGGAAGGATCAAGGCGATTATTACCTGCAGCACGAACGCTATCGAGCGGCCGCCGAGTGCTATGGCAATGCCGAGCAGTCTGAACTCATGTATCGAGCGCTGGCCCGGGCGGCTGAAGAAAAGCGCGATTTCCTCGTCGCTGCAGAGCACTGGTGGAAGACCGGCGAACAGCACCGGGCCGCCGCATCCTACGAACACGCGGAGGAATTCGGACAGGCGCGCGAAATATGGCTCCAACTTGGGGATGAGCAGGGTGCGACACGATGTCAACTGCGCTTGCTTGAAAGCCAAGGGAAATATGGCGAAATTGCCGAATACTGGGAGGCCCAAGGCGTAGTGGACAAAGCCATCCACTACTGGCAAAAATCGAAGCGGCCGGACCGGTTGGCACCCTTGTTTGAAACGCAAAAGAACCACTGCATGGCGGCCAAAGCATACGAAGATGCTGGTGCTTTTGAGCAAGCCGCCCGCCTGTTTAAAAAATCCAAGATGCACGCCGAGGCTGCTCGTTGTCATGAAAATGCCGGTCAATGGGAAAGCGCTCTCCGCATATGGGCCAAACTCAAGCGCGATGATGACATCATTCGCTGTTTGACAAGACTCGACGATCCAATTCGTCTGGCTGCGTTCTTTGAAAAACGAAAAGAATGGGAAAAGGCCCTGCAAACCTATCAGCGTGGCTGGAATGAAGCTTTAAGAGCTCAAGCCGAGCAGGACCTTCAATCCATAAGACCCCGAGGTCAGGCTCACGCACGGCGGGCCATCCGATTTGTGCTTTTAGATCGCCTTAAAGAAGCTGCAGCAGCCTGGGAAAAGGCGCGACATTATGGGCTAGCAGGGCTCTACTATGAGGAAGTAAAAGAGTATCACCTGGCCGGACGCTGCTTTGAGAAGACAGGGGAGTGGCTGAGTGCCATCAAAATGTATGTCCAGAGCCCCCAGGAACAGTACGGTCGCTACGTGAGCGTTCGTCGCTGCGTCAGAAAAGCCCTTCTTCAAGGTGGGGCGAAGCTGTTCAAGCCGGAATTGGAACACTGCGCACTCAGGTTTGCTGGTCAAGGATGCTATGAAGCCGCTTCATGGATCTTAGAGGTTTTAGAGGAAAAGTCGGAGGCCGCACTCTTCGCAGCCATGGCAGGACAGGTGCGAAGGTCTCTTCGTTTGTTCGATCGCTTCGAGAGTTTCCAGAAGGCAGCCGCTACCTTCAGCCGATTTGG
>JALLON010000344.1 GCA_027717925.1 Acidobacteria bacterium AH-259-G07
CACATACAGGAAAAGGGGCATACCGATGGGGACAAACCATAAGAACAACCGCAAACATTGGCGTTGGATCATTCTTGGAGCGACGGGTGTAGGGCTGGTGGCCGCCTTTTTGGGTTGGGGCACTGTAATGAGCTCGAACCACCCGATTGATCCCTCTAAACTGGCTGTGGTCGAGCTGGGCGACATTGCCCGCTCCGTGGTGGCCACAGGCAAGATCGAGCCGCTGGCCAAGGTGGAAGTGAAGTCGAAGGCCAGCGGGATCGTAAAGGAAATCTTTGTCGACTACGGCGACCGGGTGAGGCAGGGCCAGGTGCTAGTGGAACTGGACAAAGAAGAGTTGAGCGCCCGGGTGCGCGAAGCCCGTGCCGGCCTGATGGCTGCCCGCGCGGCCGAGCAAGCCGCACAGTCAGGTCTCGAGCGCAACCAGATAGAAGCCCAGGCGCCAGATTTGCCCTTTCTGAAGGCTAGTATGGAACGAGCGCGGGGGCTGCACGAGGATAGTCTGATTTCCCAGTCTGTCCTGGAGGACGCCGAGAAGGCCTACCAGTTGGCGCTGAACAGGCAGATGGCGGCCCTGGGTACCGTGGCCGTCACCAGGGCCGAAGTGGCCCGCGCCAAAGCCCAGGTGGCCCAGGCGCAAGCCGCACTCGAGCGAGCTGAAGAGGACTTGCGCAACTCCACCATCGTCAGTTCCATGGACGGGCTGGTGCTTTCCCGTGACGTGGAGGTGGGCGATGCGGTCAGTTCCATCCTGGTGTTGGGCTCGCAGGCCACGCTGGTGATGACCCTGGGGAATGTCAGCGAGGTCTACGTGCGGGGCAAGGTCGACGAAGCCGACATCGGCAAGGTCTATCTGAACCAGCCGGCCCGCATCACGGTGGAATCCTTCCCGGACAAGAAATTCGAGGGCCAGGTGACAAAGATCTCTCCTATGGGGGTGGAAGAGGATAACGTGACCACTTTTGAAGTACGCGTCTCCATCCACAATCCCACGGGTGAACTCAAAGCCAACATGAGTGCCAACGCTGAGATCATCCTGGAGGAGAAGTACGATGTCCTGCTGGTCCCGGAGGCGGCGGTCCTTTACGGCAAGGAGCGCAACACATCGGTCGAAGTGCCTGACCCCAAGCAGGAGCAGGGTCGACGCCCGGTGGCGGTTAAACTCGGCATCTCCAACGGCATCAAGACAGAAGTCCTGAAGGGTCTGAAGGAAGACCAGCAGGTCGTTTTGCAGTAGACCCCCGAACGGAATGCATCTGCGCGAACTCTTCTACGACACTCTACGCACTCTATGGGCGCACAAGCTGCGCACCGCCCTCACCATGTTTGGCATTTCCTGGGGGATCATCTCCATCATTTTAATGGTAGCCGCCGGGGAAGGACTGCGCGTGGGGCAGCGCCGGGCGGCCGAAACCATGGGCAAGGACATTCTGATTGTCTTTTCAGGGCAGACCTCAATGCACGCCGGTGGGATGCGAGCTGGACGGCGCATTCGTTGGCAGGACTCAGACTATCTGAGCGTTCAGCAGCAGGTGAGCGCCTGCCAGGAAGTGCTACCGGAGCTAGGACGCAGTAGCACTCCCGTCCGCAGTCCTTACAACACTGGGTCTTTCCTGGTGACCGGCTCGCTGCCTCCTTTCCAGGAGATCCGCAGTTTGAGGCTCGGTGAGGGCCGTTTCTACAACTGGGAGGACCAGGAGAAGGGGCGCCGCGTTGCGTTTATTGGAAGTGAGGTGCGAAAGCAGCTCTTCGCCGAGCGTGAAGTCTTAGGAAAAACGATCTCGGTCGGCGGGCTTCCCTACACCATCATCGGAGTCATGAAGGAAAAAAACCAGGATTCCAGTTATGACGGACGGGACGTCTCCAAAGTGTTTATCCCTTTTAGCGCCATGATCCGCGACTTCCCCGAGAAGCCCCCCAGCACAGCCCACACCATAGACCGCCTGCTGGTGACCCCCAAATCCTTTGAGGAGCATGAAGCCTGCAAGTCTCAAGTAAGGCGTGCGCTTGGCTCGCCTTCATAATTTCGATCCCCGGGACGAAGAGGCGGCACCCATTTGGGACACGGTTGAAAACACCAAGGCCTTCCACCGAATGACTGACGGGATGAAGTACTTCATGGGCGCTATCGGAGTGATCACGCTGCTTCTGGGCGGCATCGGGGTCATGAACATCATGCTGGTCTCAGTCCGGGAACGCACCCGCGAAATCGGCGTGCGCAAGGCGGTGGGGGCCAGCTCCCGCTCCATCCTTTGGCAGTTTTTTGTAGAGACCTCGATTGTGGTCTTTTTGAGCGGCGGGTTGGGTCTCAGCATCGCCTATGGCATTTGTTCAGGGGTCAATGCGGCTCTTTTCAGCAACGTTGTGGAGGACAGCTATTTTGCCGGCCTGCTGCCCACCCTGGATTCGGGTCTGCTGGCCTTCGCCCTGCTGGGGACGGTGGCGATTCTCTCCGCGCTCTACCCAGCCAGCCGGGCTGCTGCCGTCGACCCCATTGAAGCGCTGAGATACGAAGCGGGAGGATAGATGCTTTACGAGGTTCTACGATTGGCCTGGGAGGCACTCAGGCGCCAGCCGCTGCGCAGTTTCCTGACCATGCTGGGCATTACCTGGGGCATAGTGGCTGTCACTCTTCTCATTGCCTACGGCAGTAGCTTCCGCGGTGTGCTCATGGACGGTTTCAATGCCTTCGGTAAGAGCGCTGTGGTCTGCTGGCCAGGACAGACCAGCGACCAGGCCGGTGGGGAACGGGCCGGCAAGCGGGTGCGTCTGGAGAAGATAGATCTGGAAAACATTCTCCAGGAAGCGACGCTGGTCAAGCAGGCCAGCTTGGAGACGATGCGCCGGTTGGCCATCACCTAT
>JALLON010000345.1 GCA_027717925.1 Acidobacteria bacterium AH-259-G07
GTATGCTGGCGTAGCTCAACTGGTAGAGCAACTGATTTGTAATCAGTAGGTTGGGGGTTCGAATCCCTTCGCCAGCCTAGGAGCGAAGCGAGTTGTGGAGGGGTGGTCGAGTGGATAAAGGCAACGGGCTGTAAACCCGTCGACCTCCGGGTCTACGCAGGTTCGAATCCTGCCCCCTCCAAAAAAATGCAAAGAAGCAGCGAATTCGCAAAGTGCAGGGAGGGCAAATCAGGAAGTCTCTTGGTTGCGTGGGTTTTGAAAATTATAGATAATGAGTCCTTTGGACAGAGAGCGGGAGTAACTCAGCGGTAGAGTCATAGCCTTCCAAGCTATTGGTCACGGGTTCGAGTCCCGTCTCCCGCTCCAGGCCACGGAAGACACGGAAAGCACGGAACTTCACGGATCTCCACGGAATCAATTCCGGGAGACACGGAAAGCACGGAACTTCACGGATCTACACGGAATTGATTCCGTGTTATTCCGTAAAGATCCGTGTTTTCCGTGTGTCCGTGTTTTCCGTGGTTTTGCCCACGTAGCTCAGGGGTAGAGCACTTCCTTGGTAAGGAAGAGGTCACCAGTTCAATCCTGGTCGTGGGCTCTCTTTTTATTTAATTGGCTGACCCTTAAAGGGATAAGGAGAATTTATGGCAAAGCAGAAGTTTGAGCGAACCAAACCGCATGTGAACGTGGGGACGATTGGGCACGTGGATCATGGGAAGACGACCTTGACGGCGGCCATCACGCACATCTTAGCCAGGGAGAACCCGTCGGTGCAGGTGCGGACGTTTGATTCGATCGACAATGCGCCGGAGGAAAAGGAGCGAGGGATCACGATCGCGACGGCGCACGTGGAGTACGAGACGGCAAAGCGGCACTACGCACACGTGGACTGTCCGGGGCACGCCGACTACGTGAAGAACATGATCACGGGGGCGGCGCAGATGGACGGAGCGATCTTGGTGGTGTCGGCGGCGGATGGGCCGATGCCGCAAACGCGCGAGCACATTCTGCTGGCGCGGCAGGTGGGAGTGCCCAACATCGTGGTGTACTTGAACAAGGTGGACATGGTGGACGATCCGGAGCTGTTGGATCTGGTGGAGTTGGAAGTGCGGGAGCTGTTGACGAAGTACGAATTTCCGGGAGATGATCTACCGGTGATCCGGGGCAGTGCACTGAAGGCGCTGGAAGGGGATGCGGAAGAAGAGAAGCGGGTGCTGGAGTTGCTGGCAGCGGTGGATGAGTACATCCCGGTGCCGGAGCGAGAGGTGGACAAGCCGTTTTTGATGCCGATTGAGGATATTTTTTCGATCAGCGGACGAGGGACGGTGGTGACGGGACGGGTCGAGCGGGGGAAGGTGAAGGTGGGCGAAGAGATGGAGATTGTGGGGATCCGGGAGACCATGACGCGAGTGGTAACAGGGGTGGAGATGTTCAAGAAGATGCTGGATGAAGGGCAAGCGGGAGATAACGTGGGACTGCTGCTGCGGGGGACGGATAAGGATGAAGTGGAGAGAGGACAAGTGGTGGCGGCGGTGGGGAGCATCACGCCGCATAAGCAGTTCAAGGCGGAGACGTACATTTTGACGAAGGAAGAAGGGGGGCGTCACACGCCGTTTTTCTCGGGGTATCGGCCGCAGTTTTATTTTCGGACGACGGATGTGACGGGAGCGGTGGAGCTGCCGAGTGGGACGGAGATGGTGATGCCGGGAGACAATGTGTCGATGGTGGCGCAACTGATCACGCCGATCGCGATGGAAAAAGGGCTGCGCTTTGCCATTCGCGAAGGCGGCCGCACGGTGGGAGCTGGAACCATTACGGAAGTCGTGGAATAGGAGGAGCCAGCAGCCAGAAGGCAGAATTCAGAAGCCAGAATTCAGAAGAAAGCGTTCAACCTGAAACTTGAAACTTGAAAACTGGAACCGGATACGATGATTGACGAAAAGATCAGAATTCGACTGAAGGCCTACGACCATCGAGTGTTAGACCAGTCGGCTACCGAGATTGTCGATATCGCCAAACGCACCGGGGCACGTGTGTCCGGTCCCATCCCACTGCCCACTCAAATTAGCCGATATACGGTCTTGCGTTCGCCTCATGTGGACAAGAAGTCGCGGGAGCAATTCGAGATCCGAACTCATAAGCGGCTGGTAGATATTCTAGAGCCGACGCCGCAGACCGTGGATGCCCTGATGAAATTGGATCTGCCGGCCGCGATCGATGTCGAGATCAAGGCTTTCGGAACAGAAAAGGAATAAACCATGGTGGAAGGCTTGATCGGGCGAAAGTTGGGAATGACGCAAGTTTTTGACGAGGAGGGGAGGGCCATCCCTGTAACGGTCATTCAGGCCGGGCCCTGCGTCGTGGTGCAAAAGAGAACTTCGGAAAAACAGGGCTACAGTGCTGTCCAGCTGGGTCTTGTAGGGAAGAAAAAGTCCCGAGTGAATAAGCCAATGGAAGGACATTTTAAGAAGGCCGGTCTTCCTCCGACGCGCCTTATAAGAGAGTTTCCGTTTGTAGAAACCGAAGAGGAGAAGGTCAATGTCGGTGATCAGGTCTTGGTTCAGAACGTCTTTCGTCCCAATGACCTAGTAGACGTTTCGGGTCGTGCGATTGGGCGTGGATTTCAAGGTGTGATAAAGCGCCACGGTTTCCACGGAGGAAAGGCCACCCATGGGTCGATGTTTCACCGAGCCCCCGGATCAATTGGTGCCAGTGCTTTCCCCAGCCGCGTCTTCCCGGGAATGAAGGGGCCTGGGCGCATGGGAAACAATAGGGTCACGATCCGCAATCTGAGGGTTGTTCAGATTGATGAAGAAAACAATTTGCTGTTGGTCAAAGGAGCCGTGCCTGGCAGT
>JALLON010000346.1 GCA_027717925.1 Acidobacteria bacterium AH-259-G07
ATCGACTCGATGCCGGCGGCGCTAATGCCTAATCCCGCCAGCGTGTGTACAAAGCTCCGCCTTGAAATTCGATTTCCCAGAAATTGCTCCATAAGTTCTTTCATTTTTATTTTCTCCTCAGTCTCACCCTTTTCGGGACATTTGCCGCGAATGAGTGTCAATTATGCCCCTGCCAGGGAAAAAAGCAAAGGAAACCCCGGTCGATTCGGTCTACGCCCTGCTAGGTGGCAAGTTTCGTGACAAACTACTGATCTATCACGATACTGGTTCACCCAATATCGTCGATCCCAAGCCCTGGGTTGATCTCGTCTTGCGGCCCGGCATTTCCATTGCCTTTAACCCCCTCAAGCGTTAGCATGTAGGAAATCAGGCGAGATATGAGGGAAAGCGCCATGGTTGGGCAAACCATCAGCCATTACCGCATCTTGGAGAAGCTCGGTGAAGGAGGGATGGGAGTGGTTTATCGCGCTGAGGACACCAAACTGAAGCGCGAAGTGGCCATCAAGGTCCTGCCTGAGCAATTCACCCGAGATCCGCAGCGATTGGCACGCTTTGAGCGCGAGGCACAGCTGCTGGCCTCTTTGAATCATCCCAATATTGCTGCCATCTATGGATTGGAAGAAGCCGATGGAGTCCGCTTTCTGGTTTTGGAGCTGGTCGAGGGTGAGACGCTGGCTGAGCGGGTCGCCAAAGGACCCCTGCCTGTGGAAGAGGCTCTGGAGGTCTGCCGTCAGATTGCCGAAGGAGTGGAAGCGGCCCACGAGAAAGGAGTCATTCACCGCGACCTGAAACCCGCCAATGTGAAGATCACACCCGAAGGCAACGTCAAAGTACTGGATTTTGGCCTCGCCAAGGCGCTAGAGGGTGAGATCCCTGCTGCCGACATTTCCCACTCACCAACCCTGACTGACGGGATGACTCGCGCCGGTGTGATTCTGGGGACGGCGGCCTACATGAGCCCGGAGCAGGCCAAGGGGAAATCGGTGGATAAAAGAGCAGATGTTTGGGCTTTCGGGTGCGTTCTATACGAACTATTGACGGGTAAACGAGCCTTTGAGGGAGAGACGATTACTGAAACCATTGCAGCAGTTCTCAAGGGCGAGCCGGACTGGGAGGCGCTTCCTGAGAACATCCCTTGGAACATCCGGACTCTGCTGCGTCGGTGCCTTCAGAAAGACACTCGCCGCCGCCTCCAACACACTGGAGACGTGCGTATCGAGATCGAGGAAGCACTCACCGAGCCTACAACGGTATCACCGGCTGGGGTGATTGGTGCAGTCCAGCCTCCACTATGGAGGCGGGCGATTCCGTGGAGCATTACCGCGGTAACGGTCATTGTGGCGGCCGGCCTGGCTTTCTGGAGTTTGACGGCTCCACAGCCGCCGTCTCCCAAGAAGTTTGTGATTACCCCTCCGCCGACCGCACCTCTAGCGATCACTCCACCGAACGAACTGGCCATCTCACCCGACGGAAGGCGTATCGTCTATCTGGCTGAGCGCGACGGCACGAGGCAACTCTACGTGCGTCCCATCGATGATCTCATGGCCGCGCCGATTCCTGGCACCGAGGGTGCAGGCGGGGGCCCGTTCTTCTCGCCCGATGGCGGCTCGGTGGCGTTCGTTGCCGATGGCAAACTGAAGAAGGTTTCGCTCCTAGGAGGACCCTCGATGACCCTCTGCGACGTGTCGCAACTGCGAGGTGGGAGTTGGAATCCCGAGGACACAATCGTGTTCGCGGCTGCCTCCGAGGGCGGTTTTAGCCTCTACCGCGTCTCGGCTGCTGGGGGCGAGCCGGAGAGCCTGGCCTTCACGGATCCCACGAAGGGAGAAAGTCGGTATCGTTTTTCCGAGATCCTACCCGGGGGGGACACCGTGCTCTTCAACATCGGGCTGGGGGCGGGTATAAACCAGATCGCGGTCCTGTCGCTGCAGACGAGAGAGCAGAAGATCGTGCTCGAAGCAGGCAGGCAGGCTCATTACGCGCCCACGGGGCACTTGGTCTATGCGACCGAAACAGGAACTCTGATGGCCGTGCCGTTTGATCTGGCGAGGCTCGAGGTAACCGGCGACCCCGTCCCAATCCTTGAGGGTGTGAGGGCTACCCCCGGGGTAGACTACGCCTTCTCTGGCGATGGAACGCTCGTTTATGTCCCGGGCGCTGGGCAGGAGAACCAAGGCACGCCCGTGTGGGTGGATCGCGACGGGCGAGTCGAGCCGCTCGTCGAAGAGCCGCTGGAGAATCCTCGCTATCCTCGCCTTTCACCCGATGGCCGGCGGCTGGCTCTGACCACTGGCCAATTGGGTGCGGGAGACCTCTGGGTCTACGATTTAGCCGGTCGGCCACCCTACCCCTTGGCCTTTGAGGGTCACAACGGCCGTCCCGTGTGGACGCCGGACGGCAAGCAAGTAGCGTTTACTTCTGACCGGTCCAGTGGACGAGATATGCTCTTCTGGATTCCTGCGGACGGGAGCACCCTTGATCCGGAGCCCCTTCTGACGAGCCCAACCGATCAGGTGCCGCGGTGCTGGTCGCCGGACGGACGGGAGCTGATCTTCCTGCAAACTAGTCCCGACGGGAATGACATCATGGCCCTGCCGCTCGAGGGCGAGCGCGAGCCGCGGTTGGTGGTCCGGACGGAATACCCTTATAGGAGGGGTGAAGGCGGGGCAGGCGCAGCACTCTCGCCCGACGGTCGGTGGCTCGCTTATGTCTCGGGTGTGACAGGCGGGCCGGAGATTTGGGTGCGGCCCTACCCCGGTCCGGGAGCCCCGAGCCGGATTTCGCCTAATGGCGGCCTTGAGCCGCTGTGGGGGCCGAAGGGCCGGGAGGTTTTTTACCTCGAGGGGAACAAGAT
>JALLON010000347.1 GCA_027717925.1 Acidobacteria bacterium AH-259-G07
TCGCTCAACCACCCCAACATCGCAGCGATTTACAGCCTGGAGGAGTCAGACGGTGTTCATTTTCTCACCTTGGAGCTGGTCGAGGGAGAGACCCTGGCTGAGCGGGTGGCCAAAGGGCCACTGCCTGTAGAAGAAGCTCTGGAGGTCTGTCGCCAAATCGCAGAAGGAGTAGAAGCTGCCCATGAGAAAGGCGTCATCCACCGAGATCTGAAGCCCGCCAATGTGAAGATCACGCCGGAAGGACAGGTCAAGGTGCTGGATTTTGGTTTGGCCAAGGCCTTGGAGGGCGAGACTCCTGCTGCCGACATTTCCGAATCTCCCACTCTCACAGAAGAGATGACTCGTGCGGGCGTGATTCTTGGGACGGCGGCCTACATGAGTCCGGAGCAAGCCCGTGGAAAGCCCGTGGACAAGCAGGCGGACATCTGGGCCTTTGGCTGTGTGCTTTATGAGTGTCTGACGGGCCGTCAGGTGTTTGGTGGGGAGACGGTGACCGACATCATAGGGGCGATTGTTCATAAAGAGCCCGATTGGAACGACCTGCCTGAAAACACCCCCTGGAACGTTCGAGCTTTGCTTCGACGATGTTTGGAAAAAGATCCCGACCTTCGCCTGAGAGATATTTGGGATGTCCGAATCGAGTTGAAGGAGGCACTTAGGGAGCCCTTCGAAACCACCGTTCTCCGGGTTGAAGCACCCGCTGCCCAACCACCTTGGCGACGGGCGATTCCGTGGGCCGTAGCTGGCCTGATGGCGGCGGCTCTGCTGACTTCGCTGGTGGGGCTGTGGCAGGCAACCCGTCCGGTCGAGTACTCCCCTATGCGCCTGAGCGTGGAGGTGTCCCCCAACCAATCGCTCCGGACGCTCCCGGGCGCCGCCGCGGTCCTTTCGCCCGACGGGAAGCGGCTAGCCTACGTCGCCGGCTCCGGGCAGCGCAGTCAGCTCTATGTGCGAACGCTCGACCAGTTGGAAGCCACAGCTCTGTCCGGAACCCAAGGGGCCTTCAATCCGTTTTTCTCGCCCGACGCCCAATGGGTGGCATTCTCCGCTGGCGGTAAACTCAAGAAGGTCTCCGTCTCCGGAGGGGCGCCGCTGACTCTCTGCGATTCGGCGGACAACCGGGGCGGGAGCTGGGGTCCCGACGACACCATCATCTTCGCTCCGTCAACCACTACCAGCTTGTGGCAAGTTCCGGCCGCCGGAGGTAGGCCGGAAGAGATAACGCTCCTGAACAAAGAAAAGGGCGAGACCTCGCACCGCTGGCCGCAGTTCCTGCCCGATGGCAAGTCGGTGCTCTTCACTGCTCGGATCTCGCCAAGTTTTGATGAAGCGAACATCGAGCTGCTAGTACTGGAGACGGGCGAGCGCAAGGTCCTTCACCAGGGAGGCTTCTATGCCCGTTACGTACCCTCCGGCCACCTGGTCTTTGTGCGGGAAGGAACACTCTTCGGGGTGCCCTTTGACCTCGACCGGCTGGAGGTAGCGGGCCTGCCGGCCCCCATCCTTGAGGGCGTCGTGTCAAACTCATTGTACGGAGCCGCCCAGTTCGCCTTCTCTCTAAACGGAACTCTTGTTTACCTGTCTGGAGCTCAAGCAAACCCACAGTACTCTATGGTCTGGGTGGACCGGCAGGGAGCGGTGACTCCTTTTTTGGAAGAGCCCCGTACCTATTCCAGCCCCGCTTTGTCACCTGACGGGGGTCGGCTGGCCTTACAAATTGACACGGGAACCAACTTGGATGTGTGGGTGAGCGAGATCGAACGCGGCACTATGACCCGGCTGACATTCGATTCAGCCCCGGACATTGTCCCCATCTGGTCGCCCGATGGCCAGCGGGTGGCATTCAGTTCATCAAGAGACGGAGGGCAGTTCAACCTCTTCTGGAAACCTGCCGACGGCTCCGGCGAGGCGCAGCGGCTGACCCAGAGCGACCACATGCAGGTTGCCATGTTCTTCTCGCCGGATGGCAAGGTCCTGGCCTTCGTCGAACTAAGTCCTGAAACCAATTGGGACATCTGGGTGCTGGCGCTCGAAGGCGATCGAAAGCCTGAACTGTTTCTCAGCACACCGTTTATTGATAGCTACCCAGAGTTTTCGCCTGATGGTCGCTGGCTGGCCTACGCGTCCAACGAGTCCGGGCAGTTCGAGGTTTACGTTCGACCGTTTCCCGGCCCCGGCGGCAAGTGGCAGATTTCCACGGATGGCGGTGAGTATCCGCGCTGGTCGCGGGATGGCCGAGAGCTGTTCTACCGCAGCGGGGACAAGATGATGGTTGTCTCTGTCAGCGCCGACGGGTCGTCCTTCCGCGCCGGAAAAACGCGGCAGTTATTTGAAGGTCAATTTGTGGACCTTGCTCCTTTCCCGGCCTATGACGTGGCTCCCGACGGCAAGCAGTTTGTGATGTTCAAGAGCGATACCCAGGAAGAGACGGACCTCACCCATCTGAACTTCGTCCTCAACTGGTTTGAAGAACTCAAGCGCCTGGTCCCCACAGGCAAGTGACATGATCGGCAAGACCATTTCTCATTACCGTATCCTGGAGAAGCTCGGCGAAGGCGGCATGGGTGTGGTCTACAAAGCTGAGGACACTCGCTTGACTCGGCACGTAGCCTTGAAGTTCCTGCCTGAGGGGTACTTTGGTAATCGCGATGCCTTGAAGCGATTTCAAAGGGAAGCTCGCGCCGCCTCGGCATTGAATCATCCTCACATCTGCACGATTCACGACATCGGGGAGCACGAAGGGCAGCCCTTCATTGTCATGGAGTACATGGAGGGGCAGACACTGAAACACCGGATTAGGGGCGAGCCGCTGGAAATGGACGAAGCGCTGA
>JALLON010000348.1 GCA_027717925.1 Acidobacteria bacterium AH-259-G07
CCTCCTGTATCGATCTTGTTATTCTTCAGATGCCACAGTGTGGCCCCCGGATGGTCATATCCGTCCAGTTGGAAAGAGTTTCCAGCAAACAGGTTCTTCCCCTTTGAGGGAGAGACGAGCGGACCGTAGACACTAAACGGGGCGCTAAAGTCTAAAGTCATATCCCGCTCCAACTTGGCTTCCAAGATGGCTACAGAGTTCTTGACAGTTCCCCCATACGTGGAGATCTGACCAGCGCCAATACTCTGGATGCCCATCACCCGCAGGTAAACGATTCCGTCCATATCGACGGTGCTGTCAGCGGCGTCGTCTTCGTGTTGGTCGTCTCCGTCACCGTCATCGTCCACCCCGTCGCCATCGTCGTTGTCGCTGATTTTTGCCCAGTACCGCCCGCCGCCAGGCAGCATCTGCCCTGAAGCAGGGGTTAAGAGACCATAGACAGTCCGGTTTCCGATGGGGCTAGGCGGATTGTCAAAATCAACGTTCATCGCTTCCAGAGTAGCCAGGGGATTGCGGGAAAAGTAAGTGAAAGCATGCGTGCCCGAAGTAGGTTCTGAGTAGTTGATGTATTGGGGTACCTGGGTCGTGCTCTGGAGAATCGTGCTGATATCCATTCCTCGAAGTGCATCTTTGAAAGTGTTGTAACCAGCATCCGCAGTCATGAAGGCCATCTTTTTCTTTTCCAGCTCGTTACTCATAGAAAACTCGGTCATGCTCGAAAATGCAATTGAAAGGCCAAAAAGAAGCAAAAAGGCGGTAACGATAACCGCCATTAGAAGGGCAAATCCACCTTCATCTCGAGAGGAGGACCTGGGGAGGGGGTCCTTTCCTCTCTGGTTACTCGGGAGCTTCATTTGGTCCTTCTCCTTCATTTGCCGAGCCATGGTCACTCCGGCTCCGGTCTCATCAAAGCATCGAAGTGGCCGGAACGCTTTTCTTGATCCGAAAGAAACGCGCAAGCGGTATGCCATCCCGTAGGGACGGTTGCAGAGCCAATCCAGTGACGGTAGTATAACTATCGCTTAATCAATAAGTTATCGTAAGAGGCCCAAGGAGCCCACCGGCAAGAAGGATTTGGTCTCCTCCCTGGAAATGTTAATCTGAGTTTACAATTTGTGTAACCTGGTGTTTACACTAGGACGACAGGTTTTTCGCGTTTCAACGTGAGCTTGGTTCCTTGAAAATCGTGAGCGAAGTCAGGAGCACGCGCTGGGGTGGATGTCCAAGGAGGGGCTGGCGGCCTCGGCCCTTCCAGGGGGCATTGTTCAAAAAATCAGTTTTTTCTAGGGGCCCAAGCTCATTATAAGGCAGTGTTCGGCCCGGCATTGTGAAGCTGAGTACTATTCGTCTGAAACGCCTTTCTCCTGATTTTATGGTAGAAGCTTACCGAGAAGCATCCTCTTGATTAATTCGTCGGCTCAATTTCTGGAATGATTTCACGCCAGGCAAGACATTTGAAGGGTAAAAGGCTATACCCGAGCCGGATGCCGTTTCCCGAATAGTAGAACTTGTGGGTCCCGTCAATCTCGATCTTGGGAACGCCATACGCGTAGCCGCCAGCCCCGTCTGGAACAAGGCGGGCGAGAAAAAGTCCGCCTAGTATGTTTGTGTTGCCATCTTTGGGGATTTTCATTTCTGCTCCAATTACCAAGACCAAGCCGTGGTAGGAGAAATTGCGCTTAATCTCCAGTTTCCCGTTGACGATTAATAGCCCGGCGCCGCTCGCGTTTTCTGCCAGCTTACAACTGCTCCACTCACAGTAAGTGATCTTGGGATCGGCTTCGCTTCCAAGGTCTGCGCTGTAAATCTGCCCACCGGAAACCGTGATGTCGGCCAACGCCGCGGCTCCTTCGATGAAATTCATGACGTAGTTCGCATCAAAGATATTTTGCGCGTCTGGGTTGGGGTCGTTGCGGATGGAGTCCGTCACGTCTCGCAGCGAAGGCTCTCCCGGACCCGTGTAATCAGAAGTGTTACCGATGAAGTTGTCTTTCTGCTCGGCCTTGAGCTTGTCGTAGATGGAGGTCTTCGCGACGGTTGCATCTCCAGGGGGGTTGTCAAAGATCACCTCAATACCGGCTGAATCTCCACCAGTCGTGTGGGTATCGGTCCCAGACTGAAGGTCTGCCAGTGTCATTGCGGAATGGTCATATCCGTCGAACAAGAAAGCGTCTCCTTTGAACTTCGCATCAACGGCGGGATCAGCGCCCGGACCGTAGATGGTAAAGGGAGCACTGAAGTCCAAGGTCGTGTCGTGCTTGAACATGCCCTCGATGATTGCCACCGAGTTCTTCACCGTCCCTCCATAAGTGGAGATCTGACCAAGACTCTTCTCTACGGCCAGCACTCGCAGGAAAACAGTTCCATCAACATCGGCGGTCAGGTCGCTGTCGCCATCATCGTTGTCTGTAATTTTGGCCCAATATCGCCCACCGCCAGCCAGCGTCTCTCCTGAAGCAGAAGTTAAAAGACCGTTGACAGTTCGGTTACCAATAGGGGCAGGAGGATTGTCAAAATCGACATTCATGGCTTCAATGGGGGCCAAGGGATTGCGGATGAAATAAGGATAGGCACTTGTGCTGGGCGCAGGCTCTGTGTAATTGATGTATCGGGGGACCGAGGTTGATGTGGCCAGAAGATCATTCAGGTTCATGTCCCGAAGCGCGCTTTTCCAAATGTTGTAACCCCCTTCTGCCGTCATCATCGCCTTGGTTTTGTTCTCGAGATTGGTACTCATGGAAAACTCGGACATGCTTGAAAGCGTCATGGAAAGGCCAAAAAGAAGCAAAAAGGCAGAAAGGGTAATCGCCATCAGAAA
>JALLON010000035.1 GCA_027717925.1 Acidobacteria bacterium AH-259-G07
TGGTAGACAGATTCTCGTGCCCGAGCAATTCCTGGATGCTACGAAGATCAGCTCCGTTATTTAGCAGATGAGTCGCAAAAGAGTGACGGAAAAGGTGAGGATGAACGTCCAAAAGCAAGGCGCTTTTTCTAATGTATTCTTCCAAGTTCCGCTGGATAGATCGAGCCGAAATCCGGAAACCGCGAAGATTTAAAAAAAGCGCGTTCGGCTCGCGAGTCGTCCTTTGCCGACGCAGTAAAGCCGCCCGTGTGAGCAAATAGCGCTGCAGGGCTTCCTTGGCTTTTTCTCCGAATGGGACCAATCGTTCCTTCTTGCCTTTGCCGTAAACCTTGACCAGTCGCTCTTCGAGTGAGAGATCTTCGAGATTCATTCGCACCAATTCGCCAATGCGAAGGCCACTCGCATACAACAACTCGAGAATCGCCCGATCTCTCACCCCTCGCTCAGTGCGATTATCAGGCAACTGCAGGATCGTCTCCATCTCCCGAACGGAAAGAAAACGAGGCTTTCTGTCCGGTAAGCGCGGCGTTCGAACAAGCTTGGCGGGATTGGATGGGACTTTCCCCTCATTGTACAAATAGCGGAAAAATGAACGTATGGCTGCCAACTTACGAGCGATCGAACTCTTGCCGTTACCCTTTTGGTACAGGTGAGTCAGGAAATCGCGAATGCTGATATGATCGATTTCTCCAGGATCAATACTGTTCTCCCTCTCGCCACGTGCAAGGTAGCTGTCGAACTCAAGAAGGTCGCGCTGGTAACTCTTCAGAGTATGGGAAGAGTAATTCTTTTGGAATCGGAGATAGTCCAGGAAAGACTCGATATACTTATGCATTGGCTGCACCGAACATCCATATCACTGACAGCTGACAGCTGAGAACAGACATTGAGGTCCGATCAGGACGGGAACTGCCATTGAAGAGGTAGCGAGATGTCAGATGTCAGCTGAACTACTTCAATTTGATATTGTAGGCTTTCAGCTTGCGGTGCAGATGAGTTCGTTCCATCCCGATGGCAGCAGCGGTGCGCGAAACGTTGCCCTCGTTCTCGACCAGCTTCTCCAAGATAAACTGGCGTTCGAATTCCTCGCGAGCTCCCTGCCACTTCTGGAGATTCCTCTCCCTGGCTCCCTGGGATTGTTTGAGAATCGAGGAAGGAAGATCAAAAAGGGTGACCTCCTGGCCTGGAACCATAATGGCTAGACGCTCTATTGTGTTCTTGAGCTCTCGAACGTTACCAGGCCACTGGTAACACTGCAGTTTGCTCATGGCCTCGGTTTGGATCCGTTTTTTGCGTTTTCCATACCTCTGGCAGAAATCCTCCATAAAATATTCCACCAGTTCAGGAATGTCCTCCTTTCTATCCCGCAGGGGGGGTACCTCAAAAGGGATCACATTCAGACGGAAAAAAAGGTCCTGCCGAAAATTCGCCTTTTCGATCTCCTGCTCGAGATCCTTGTTAGTGGCTGCGATTACGCGCACATCCACCTCAATGGCCTCGTTACTTCCGACCGGGTAGAATCGCTGCTCTTCCAGGACCCTCAGCACCTTGGCTTGAGTCTTCAGACTCATGTCTCCAACTTCGTCCAAGAACAGAGTCCCTTGATCGGCCAACTCGAACTTACCCTTCCTACTCTCTGTGGCCCCCGTATAGGCCCCCTTCACACTTCCAAACAATTCACTCTCGATGAGATCATCCGGGATAGCGGCGCAGTTCACTTCAATAAAGGGTTGGTCTTTGCGACGACTGTTCAGGTGGAGCAGTTTGGCCACCAGTTCTTTTCCTGTCCCATTTTCTCCGTAGATTAGAATCCTTCCTTCCGTTGGTGCCGCATATTCAGTCTGTTGGCGCAGCGCCTTCATAGGGACGGAACTTCCGATCATCACCGTTTCTTGACGAATAAAGTCCTTTAGAGTCCGATTCTCCTCTTCCAAGCGTTTCTGCCTGAGGGCGTGCTCTAGGACCAGAACCACTTTTTCTAGGGAAAGGGGTTTTTCTATAAAGTCGAAGGCCCCTAGTTTAGTCGCTTGCACCGCTGTTTCTACGGTTCCGTGGCCGGAAATCATGATGACGTATTGTCCGGGGCGTCTGCTCCTGAGCTCTTTGAGTACCTCGATTCCGTCCTTTCCCGGCAGCCAGACATCGAGAAAAACAACATCGTATTTTTTTCTCTCCAGTTCCTCTAGACAGGTCTCTCCCGAGTAGACAGAATCCACTGTGTATCCTTCGTCCTGGAGAATCCCCTGAAGGGAGATTCGAACGTTTTCTTCGTCGTCAACAACGAGGAGCTTGGCAGTCACGGAGTCTCTTAGCTCACGGGCAGTTCCACGATAAACCGTGTTCCAGTGGGGTAATTGGGTTCGGCCCGAACAAACCCGTTGTGCTCGGAGACAATCTGACGAACGATGGCCAATCCCAAACCGGTGCCTTTCTTTTTGGTGGAAAAGTATGGCAGGAAAAGATGCTCATAATCCTGCGGCGAAATTCCGATCCCATTGTCTTGGAATTCAATGGCTACCGATTCATGCCCCTTGTTAAATTGTGTCCGGATGAGGATGTATCGATCCGCTTCGGATTCCGCTAACGCATCTAGAGAATTGTCAATCAAATTAATAAAAACGCGCTGCATCTGCTCAGGATCCATTTTAACCTTCTCGATTTTGGGATCGAAAACCTTTTTGATTTGTACCTTCTTCAGGTCCCCGTCATACAGTGTGAGTGTTTGCTCAATCAATCGATGGAGTTGCACCTCCACAGGCTTACAAATCGGCAGCCGGGCAAATCGTGAAAACTCCTCCACCAACGTTTTTAGCATCTCCGCTTCTGCCACAATGATTCGCATGGCTTCACCCAGGAGCTTCTGAAACTCGCGGATTTCTTTAGAAGAGCGGGCGGCTGCAACTTTCTTGAAACGCTTTTCCACTCTCTCCGCCGACAGCTGAATGGGAGTAAGGGGATTTTTGATCTCATGGGCCAAGCGCTGTGCCACCTCCTGCCAGGCTGCGAATTTCTCCGCCTTGATCAGCTCTGTCAAATCATCCAACACAATCAGGTATTCGACTTCTTGCTGAAAGGGAAGAGGATTGGAGGTAATTGTGGCCGCAACACGCAGCTCCTGCTCCCCCCGCCTGAAGGTCACCTCTTTGCGGCAGGTGCCATAAAGACGGGCCCGTTTTTTCATGTTCAGAAACTCTCTGTAGAGATCTGCGTCAGCAACCTCACGGATGGAACGGTTTAGGATGTTTTCCCGATTCACCTGCAGCACCTTGAGTGCCGCCTCGTTGACCGCACGAATGACATCTGACTCATCAATACTAATGACACCGGTGGCAATATTGTGAAGGATAGTCTCAATGTAGCGCCGGCGCTCATCCAGTTGGACGTTCGTCTCCCTCATTTCAGCATTGGCTTTTTCCAGCTTCTGTCTGCTTTGTTTGATTTCCTCCGCCATTCGATTAAAGGAATCGACTAGAATTCCCAGCTCGTCCACTGCGGTGACGTCAACACGGTGATCGAGATTGCCTTCAGCCAATTCGCGAGAACCTTCCGCCAAAGCCTCTAGCGGAACCGTAATCTTTTTGGCGATATAAGTCCCAAGCCAGACAAAGCCAAACACCACTGCCAGAGTGGTCAGACCCAATACCGAAAAGTAGTTGAGTTCAAGCTGGTTAACTCCTTCCTTAATGGCCTCGTATTGGTTTGAAGCTTCGTCGACTTGGATCGCATGAAAAGCTACGCTGTCAGGGATCACAAATTCGGCAAACAGTGCTCCCTGCACCGAACTGGAGGTATCGTGAATGGGGACGCCAACAATGCCGTGATCCACTATAGATTCGCTATCTCCCAAACGAATCCGGCGTTCCAGAGTGTAATATTTCTCCCCCCTCAACACCTGTTCAACAGCAGACTCAAGTGGCTGATCCCCAGGCCACTTGCCTGCCTGAAAGACAATTTGAGCTTGGCCATCGAATAGTAACACTCCATCAAAACCATATTCTGCACGCAGATCCTCGAAGTGGCGGGCTGGCTCCAACCTCGCCGCCTCTACCTGTCGCGCTAATAACTCCGCCGTGGCAAGCTGCAAAAGCCGGTTTCGTTCGTAGTAACTGCGGGCAATCACCTGCGAGGACTCTAAAAGTTGTTCAGAAGGAGAGCTGAACCACTGGCGGAGATTCTGGTTGATCAGACCAAAGGCCAGGAAGGCCATGATGAGAGCCGGAAACAAAGAAAAGATAATCAGCGTGATGACCAGCTTACTCTTAATGCGGCTACCTGGGCGATCTGCCTGGTATTCGAAGAAAAGCTTGATCAGACTGCGAGCCAGGATGAAGGAGAGGACCAAGACGAGGATGAAATTGAGAGCCCAAAACACTGCCCAGAAAGTAATGTTCCAAACGAAGCGCGGATTTCCTACCGAAGAGGGATGCAAGAAAATGACACTGGTGAGAAAGACCAGAATGACGACCGCCAGGATGGCAGAAATCCAATAGATTTTTCGAAGAAGACGCTGTTTCATCGGGCTGACAACTCACAGCTGACAACTGACAATCGACCGTCGACAAAATATCTGTGAAAATCCGTCAAAATTCAGCGTGATCCGTGATCTCAGTTGCCAGTCATCCGTTGCGTCGTGTATTTTAGCACTTTTCGGCGGATTATCTATGAGGTGGAAGTTGTCAACTGTCAGTTGTCAGCTGTCAGTTGTCAGCCCGAGCAAATCATATGCTTCGAATTGGAGTTGATACTGGCGGGACTTTCACCGACTTTGTCGTCTTGGAGGACGGCAAAATTAGTGTGTTCAAACTTCCCTCCACGCCGAAGCACCCTGAAAAAGCAGTGCTTCAAGGACTCTCGCAAATCGTTAAAAATCGGGGCGGCTACCTGATCCAACACGGATCGACTGTGGCCACCAACACTCTCATTGAAAGAAAAGGGGCAAGAACCCTATTGGTGGCCAACGAAGGCTTTGAAGACATTCTGGAGATCGGTCGACAGAACCGTCCGGGCCTTTACAAACTCTCTTCCTCCCGCCCTGAAGCTCTCGTTCCTGCCAAGTATCGTCTTGGAATAAAAGAGCGCACCGTTTGGGACGGCAAATCACTGATCCCTCTGGAAAAGAAGAGCCTGGATTGGCTGCAAAACAAGGTCAAACAGCTTGCCCCTGAGGCCATCGCGGTAGTGCTACTTTATAGCTACTTAAACCCCGAGGTGGAAAAGCGAATTGCGGAGGCCCTCGAGTTCGCCCAACTTCCGCTGTCTCTCTCCCACCAGGTTCTTCCCGAGTTCAGAGAATATGAACGTACTTCGGCAACCGTCATTAACGCCTATTTGACTCCCACCATGTCAAATTATCTTTCCGCACTGAGCTCCGACCCTCTGGCGCAGAAGGGAAAACTGACTATCATGCAATCCAACGGAGGAACAATTCCGGCCGAAGTGGCTCGCTCACAACCTTTGCGCACTCTTCTTTCAGGTCCCGCGGGCGGCGTAGTGGGAGCCTTCGAACTGGCACAGCAGGCGGGCTATGACAGGATTATTACCTTCGATATGGGCGGAACCTCCACCGATGTGTGTCTGTGTGACAATCAAATCTCCACGACCAAGGAGGCCACCATTGATCATCAACCAATCCCGGTCCAGATGATCGCAATCCATACGGTCGGGTCTGGAGGTGGGTCCATTGCCAGGATCGACCCGGGTGGCCTTCTGCGCGTCGGTCCTCAAAGCGCCGGAGCAGATCCCGGGCCCGTCTGCTACGGTAAAGGGCGGGATGTGACCGTGACCGATGCCAACCTCTTTTTGGGACGGATGGAACCCGACTATTTTCTCGGCGGTGAACTGAAACTTTACCCGCATAGAGTCCACCCTGCTTTAGAAGAATTGGCGGCAAAACTGAGGCAGTTCACCCGTAGATCCTGGGAACCCGCTGAGATTGCTGAAGGAATAGTGAAGATTGTCAACACCCAGATGGAAGCAGCCCTGCAGTTGATTTCTCTGCAAAGAGGATACGATACCCGAGATTTCACGCTGGTGAGTTTCGGAGGAGCAGGCGGTCTTCATGCCTGCGAGTTGGCGCGAGCACTGCTTATCCCCCGCATTCTGGTGCCGGCAAATCCAGGGATGCTTTCAGCTATGGGAATCCTTCGCGCCAAGGCGGTGAAAGATGCCTCTCTCACGGTCATGATGCACTCTCAAGACCGGGACTTGTCACGCCGCCTCAAGGAAGCCTTCAGGCCTTTAGATATGCCAATTCGGCAGCAGCTCGCGAAGGAAGGCTTCTCCAATAAGGACCTTGTCCTGGAAAGGACACTGGATGCACGCTACGTGGGACAATCCTATGAGTTGAACGTCGCCTTTGATGACGGTTTTCTGGAGACTTTCCATCGACTGCATCAACAGTTCTATGGCTACTGCAATCCCCAACTGCCGGTGGAAATCGTCAACATCAGAGTTCGTGGTTCTGCGAAATATCCCACAGTTCCGATTCCCAAATTCCCGCTGGAATCAAAGAAGCTTCCCACGGGTGCGATGATGCAAGAAAAACAAGTGACCTTCAATGGCCGCCTCACTCCTACTCGCTTCTATCTTCGCGAAAACTTGCGTCCCGGCAATCGCATCCAGGGACCAGCCACGATTCTCGAGTATAGCTCTACCACCCTCATCCCAGCCGATTTCAAAGCTCACATTGACGCGTGGCGGAACATCGTTATCGAGCCGGATTCAGCTGACAACTGACATCTGACACGCTGACTGTGAGATGTCAGCTGTCAGTTGTCAGCTGTCTTTTCAGCACGACCTGGTAAAGCAGCACCCCCGCGGCCACCGACAGATTCAGGGAGGAGACCTGCCCCTTCATGGGCAGGGACACGAGAATATCACAGTGCTTGCGGACCAGCCGCCGCACCCCCCGATGTTCTCCTCCCACCACCACCGCCAGCGGCAGACTTACATCGATCTCATCGACACAATTTTCCCCCTGCATGTCCAGACCCACTACCCAGAAACCTTGCTCTTTGAGCTTTTCCAAAGCTTGAACCACATTGCCGATGCGCGAGATCTTTAGATGCATAGCTGCTCCTGCGCTGGATTTCACAACAGCTGGTGTCACTGTGCAGCTGCGTCGTTCGGGAATCAATACGCCTCCCACCCCGACTGCTTCGGCGGTGCGCAGCAGTGCGCCCAGATTGTGAGGATCTTCCACTCCATCCACCAACAGAAGCAATCTGGGTTCGGTTTGCAGAATTGCTTCCAAATCTGCATAGTGGATTGGTGAGATTTCGGCAATCACTTCCTGGTGAGGAGCCGTTGAAGCCTTCTGGTTGATCACTTCGGCTGACTCAAAGCGAACAGGAACGCCCCGACTTCGCGCCAGTTCGATGATCCTTTGCAGCCGTGGATTTGCCTTTCCACGCCTGATCCAAATGCGCTCGAGGGGCCGAGACTTCGATCTGAGGGCTTCAGTGACTGGGTTAATGCCGTAAATGATCATTCACAGATGCTCGACTACTGCCTGGACTCTCTCCTTCACTCCCAGTATCTTCACAGGCAATTCGAGCCGGCTACCCTGCTCAAAAATGCAGACAAGCTTGTCTAGTTCAGGCCCCGAGCTTTGAGCTGTCAGCGCCACACGCACGGGGTGAAACAGATTTTTACCCTTCTGACCCGTGGCTTCCTTAACCTCGGCAATAATCCCCTTGTATGCCTCCAGATCCAAGCTCTGGTGTTGCTGGACTCGAGTGTGAAACTCCCGAATGACTTCCACGGCGCCGTCTGCCGAGAGCACTTCTTGAACATGCGTCTCTGACAGGTTCTTTTCTGGACTAAAATCAAAAATGAGTTCGGCGTCTCTGAGAACATCCTCCAGCTTGTTTAAATACTTGAAAACGGCTTCGATAACATCTCCTATCCAATGCTTGATCTCTGGAGAAGGTTCGGAAGGGATCCAGGCGCGGCCTTGCAAATAGGGAGTCACCAGTTCGGTGAGATGAGATCGGTCCAATTTCTTCAGATGGCTGCGATTCACCCAATTTAATTTTTCCCAATCAAAGGTCGCCGGGCTGCGATGAACTCGAGAAAGATCAAACTCAGCAATGAGCTGCTCCAAAGTTAAAATCTCACGGCCTTCTTTCCGGGGCGCCCACCCCAGAAGAGCCAGATAATTTACAAGCGCTACCGGAAGATAACCCTGTTGGCGAAATTCGTCGATCGAGGTTGCCCCGTGGCGTTTGCTCAGTTTGGACCCGTCCTTTCCCAGGATAGTTGAAAGGTGAGCAAAATGAGGAGGCTTGAAGCCGAATGCCTCATAGAGTAGAAGCTGCCGATAGGTATTGGAAATGTGACCTTCCCCCCGGATCACAGCGGTAATCTCCATCAAAGTGTCGTCCACTACGCAGGCAAAGTTGTACTGAGCCGATCCGTCCGACCTGAGAAGAACGAAGTCTCCAATCTCACTGCACTCGATGTGCAGGGGACCAAATACGATATCCTCAAAAGCTACGGTCCCTACGCGCACCTTCATGCGCAGCACGGCTTTTTCGCCCTCCTGCACACGGCGCCGTGCCTTCCGGGGAGGGACAATTCGACATTTCCCAGAGTACCGAAGCGGCTGTCCCGCAGCGAGCTGTCTTTGACGTTCTTGCTCCAGTTCCTGAGCAGAACAAAAGCAATGGTAGGCCTTTCCCTCATTCAAGAGCCGCTCAGCATACTCTCGGTAAAGATCAAAGCGCTCTGTCTGTCGATAAGGGCCATGCTCACCTTCGACATCAACTCCTTCCGTCCAGACCAGGCTCAGCCACCTCAAGTCCTCCATCAACTGCTCTTCAAAGCGTCTCTCGGAACGAGCCAGATCGGTATCTTCCACCCGCAGGATAAAGGTGCCTTTCTTCTGGCGTGCGAAAAGCCAATTGTACAGTGCCGTGCGCACGTTTCCCACGTGAAGATGACCGGTTGGACTGGGAGCAAATCGCACTCGAACCGTCACAAGGCTCAGTATATACCGGCAGTTAATGATCGTCAGTGATAATCAGGAGATCGCAATTGATACTTATTCGGAGAAAAAGACTGTGGGGTCAGACCTTGAATTTTTTGATTCTTGGAAGCAAATTAAAAATTCAAGATCTGACCCCACGGCCCCCTCTTGTGAACTTTGAACTCTGCCGAGGTAACGGTGAATTTATTTCCTGTGACCAGATCTTCGATCTCATATTCCAGCGTATGGCGACCTTCTGGCAAATCCTTGACCGGAACGGCATCGATGACCACAACGCGACTATCAGAGATGATTTGCACCCTGGGATTTCGGTAAAAAGGTAATACAACTTCTTTTTCGGCTCTCAGGACCCGGTTCAACTGCATCTTGGGCCGCAGGGTTTGCTGATCCACACCCATTTGATAGAGCTGAAAGTAGACAAAAACGTGATCGTCCGGTCCAAACTCGTAATCTACACTGGGTATCACCTTGACGTTTCCCAGTGTAAACATTCCCGGCTCTGTGACAGTGTTCTCTGGAATGATCGCATCAGCCAGAATCATGGAACTTGCAGAAATTGAATCCACGGGGAACCTAGGAACCACGATTAGCTGGTCGGCGGTACTCACTTTCTCGCTGGAGACATCTTTGATCACCATTTTCAAAACATATCGCCCCGGTTTTAGCGGTACATATCGCTGAAAGATGGAGTTCTTCTTCTGTCCAGCCGCAAGTTTATCTTCCGTGAAATCGACGGAGAGTTCGTCTTCAAAGTTGTAGACCATCTTCTTCGCCACGTCCCACACTTCTCCGTAGAGCTGGACTGAAGCTCGGTAAACGCCAGACGGCAGTTTTTCAAAGCCAAGTTCCCGGTTGGGAATCAGAATCGTTAAGGGTGCAAGGACATCATCGCCGCTAACGCGGAGGTAATGAAGTCTGGATTGAAAGGCAATCTTATCGTAATTGATTCGAGTTTGGACGATGGTTTGCAGGTCCGTGTATTTCACGCGGGGCGGCTTGTCCAGTTGACTTCGAAGTAGGAGCCTCTCGAATGGCTGGTCTTTGGCACGATACACATAGTAAGGATTGCCAGCAGAGAGTTTTTGATTGGCGAGGTTGCGGGCCAGAATGCGGTCTCTCTTGTCAGTAAGCCCTGCCGCTTCGGAAAGCGTCAGACCGGAATTCGGGATATAAAGGGCCGCATCTTTTTCCAGCGGGTCTCTAGCCAGACGGAATTCGCCACTTTGATGAGGATCTACGAATTCCATTTCCACATCCGGACCGATCCCTTCAAGGTACTTGTAACGCCAGACTTCAAAGGGAAAAACAGAAGTGGTGCCGCCTCCCTCGTAGGGGGGGCGCACGTACATGCCGCCAGCCGGCTTTCCCGAGATTTCATCGGGAGGCCCGTACTGGATGTAGATACGTCCCCGGTCCGTTTTCCATCCTGGAATCCCTGAATGAAAGCGCTCATTAGCGTAGGAAATTCTGCGGTAATGTTCTTCTTTGAACTCATTGACTGAGGTACTCGGGTCCGGATCCCGGCGTCTCCAGAATTGCTCGATGAAGCGCTCTTTTTCCTCCGGAGTCGTCAGGCCTGCAAATACCTCTCGCTCCTCCTGAGTGATAATGTAAACCACATCTTCGGTGAGCCATTTCTCAAAATAGTCTAGCTTTTCCTCCTGCTGCTGTATTCTTTCCTCCTTTTCCTTTTGGGAAAAGGCTCCACTTGAAAGGGCAAAGATCAGAAGAAAAATAGAGCCTTTCACCCGAGGACTCATGAGGAAGAGGTCAGCTGAACTCACCAGGCGATTTTACCAGAAAGAGAACATGGAGGTGATCCCAAGGGACCACCTCCTGAAAGGGGAAACCCGTGCGCGTATTGAGGGTGTCGCAAAAGGCTGTTCATTTTGGGCCCGTAGGGGCGAGCCACCAGCTCGCTCCTATAGGGCTTTTGCGACACTCTCATATTGTGCACGGGCTGACTGCGATTTAAAAGTTGAGCTTTAGAGCGAACTGGATGATTCGAGGAAGTATCTTGATCGATGTAATCTTTCCGAAGTTGGCGCCGCCGAGACCCGCTCCCGGGTCGTCGAAATTTGGATTGTTGAAGAGATTGAAGGCCTCAAAGCGAAACTCCAAATTGGCGACTTCATTGATGTGGGGAATAGAGGTCCGCTTGAGCAAGATAAAGTCGAAGTTGACATCTCCGGGTCCACGCAGGAAGTTTCGACTGACGTTTCCAAAGCAGGGGCCGCCTATACCGCCTTTGTTAGTATCGTCGCAGCGAACGAAGGCGTCGGTATTGAAGTAGGTTGTGTCCTCATCCACACCGCGGCCTTGAACTTTCCCGCTGCTGATTCCCGCCATTGGATCACCCGCCAGAGTCGGCCGGTCGTCAAAGGCCAGGATTTCAGTGGTAGAATTGCTTCCACTGACAAAAAAGTTGAGAGGAAACCCATCGTCTGCGGCAAAGATACCGCCGATCTGCCATCCTTCAATCAACCGCCCCAGCAAACCGCTTGTGCCTGATCCTAACCATTTGCCGGGACCGAAAGGCAGCTCGTATTGGAAGGAGAAGACAAATCGCTGAGTAATGTCGAAGTTTGAATTGGCCTTTTCTAAGTCGTTGCGCAGTGGATCCTGAATGTCGAAGTCCCTCAACGCGGATGCATTGTCCAAGGAGTGCGAATAAGTGTAAGAAGCCAGCAAGCCGAGGCCATTGCCAAACCGCTTGTTGAGGGAAGCTTGAAGAGAATTGTAAACCGAATTGGCACCGGTTTCCTGAGTGGTTAGGTTGGGGCCAAAGTTTTCGTTGGGTGGAGCATCTCCCAGAATGTCAATCGAATTATCGGGGTTTCTCTGAAAGGGAATGAAATTGATCAGATTTCGGTAGAGAAGATTGATTCCGGTTGAGCCCACATAGGCCACCTCCAGCAGATAATCTTTGAGGAACTCCCACTGATACGAGAGGCTGTACTGGTGAGAGTAGGGGATATTCTGACGGTTGTTGATCACCGTAAAGTCAATGGGCAGAAAGAAGTCGTTCGCTGGAGAGGTGAAAGGAAAGGGACTGGTCTGACCGTCGAATGGAGCTCCAAAGTGCTGGGGCCCTCCGATGAGCCCGCCAAAAAGACCACCCGCGAAGGGAAGGGCGCCCCCCGCTAGAGGCCCCACGGTGGCCTGCAAGCCAAATGGCTGGGCTACTAGAAACTGCAACTGCAGCTCGGTTTGGATCACGTTGTAGTAAATGCCGTAACCGGCTCGCAGCGCCATTCTTCCGTCACCCGTAAGATCATATGCCAAACCGATTCGGGGAGCTAAATTCACTTTGTCTGTTTCGGTCGTTGATCGGGGGATACCAGCATCTCCGGGAAAGAGAAGGCCTGGAGGAGCATTCGGAAAGCGCGTCGACTGGGTGGTCCCAATCTGGCCGTTTCCAATGAAATCGACGCTGCCAATTTTGTCCTGGGTGTCAAAAGTTGGAAAGAAGAGCTCGTAACGAAGTCCCAGGTTCATGCTGAGCCGATTCGTCAGTCTCCAGCTGTCACTGGCAAACCAGGAAAGCGTGTTCTGCCGGAAATGCAAATCGGGCAAAGCCGTCTGCAAATAGAAGACAGAGAAGCCGGCCAAAAAATCGACCAATGCCGTGTCCTGCCCTAATACTGGTGCGAAAAGGTGAACGCCACTGTTGGTGAAGTTAAAGATCTGATCCTGGTTAAAGTGGGTCCAATTGAAGCCGAATTTCAGGCTGTGGTCTCCTTTCACCCAGATCAGGGTATCGCCGAGATCGTAGGTATCATCCCCCCGGCCTTGAGGGCCCTGAATCGAACCACCTAGAGAAAAAGCACCGCTGACTCGGATGTTGGGAGTCGATTGGAAAGCTGCGTTGTTGGGAAGGATGCCGTCAAATCCCAGCTCGGAAGGCGCTGTCGTGTTCTCTGGGATCACGGAAAAGAGAGAGAGACGATTGTAGGCGAAGCGGAAGTTATTAATCAAATTGGGAGCGAAGGTGTGAACATCGTTGATGATGGCATTTTGAGTCCTGGAAGCTCCAAAGTCTCCAAAACCGGGGACCGTGTTGGCCGGATTTCCAAAAGCAGAGGCGTCGAAATCCTCGCCGTCATCAAACAGATACGTTACCGCCAGGCTGTTGTTATCCCTCAGCTCATAGTTGCCTTTGATGATGAATTGATCACTGTCGTTAAACTCGCCCACCGCCGCCTTGAGCTGGCCCAGACCTGTGCTGGCGTCGACGGCCCCTGTGGGAAGGGGGACAAAGCGATCAAGAAGCGTTTTGGCAATGGGATGAACCTCGATCATGCCATCTCCGTCTGGGTCCAGAACAGCAGCACCGAGACCACTTAACAGTCCGGCCACATTGCCATTTCGAACCTCCTGCGAGGGCACAAAGGGGTCTGTAATAGCCTCTTCCTGCCGCCGCCGGAATCCTTCGTAAGAGCCAAAAAGGAAGAACTTGTCTCTGATCACGGGTCCCCCGAGGGTAAAACCAAATTGATTCTGAATCAGCTTCTCTCGCTCAGAAAGAAAGAAGCTGCGGGCATCCAGGACATTGTTACGATGAAATTCATAAACGTTGCCGTGAATCTCGTTGGTTCCCGATCGGATGACCTGATTAATTTGGGCACCGCTGTTACGCCCAAATTCGGCGTCGTAGCAGGAGGCCTGGACTTTAAATTCCTGAAGCGCCTCAACGTTAGCGTTGGAGGTAGGGAAATTGGCCGCCAGATCGTTGTTATTCCCCCCTTCCAGCAGAAAATTATTGTTCTGACCTCTTTGCCCATTCACAGAGAAGTTCGATCCACTGACCGCACCTGGCTCAGGTGGGATCACCCCCGGTTGAAGGAGCGCCAGTTGAAGAGCGTTTCGTCCATTCAGAGGAAGATCAATGATGTCTTTATTGTCAACCACCTTCCCCACTTCTGCTTTTTGTGTGTCGACTGTACTTGTGGCACCTTCTACTATTACGGTTTCAGTGATTTCTCCAAGTTCCAGTTTGATGTCCACTCGAACAGCTTCGCGAATCTGAAGTGTGACTCCGCTGGCTACAAAGGTCCGAAAGCCTTCCAGCTCTCCCTTCACTTCATAGGTTCCGGGTGCAAGCTGAAGGATCTCGTAAAAACCAGAGTCGTGACTCACGGTGCTTCTTGACATCCCCGTGTTGACCTCTGTCACGGTGACCTCGGCACCTGGAATCACAGCACCTGTAGCGTCCCTCACAATACCGCGAATTGAACCAGTCGTCGTCTGAGCGTGAGCAAGACACACAAGGGAAGCGACGGCACCCAGTAGGACGAAAAACGTTAGTGGGCCTACCCTAGGCCCTAACTTCTTGGCACAATTCATACAACTCATATAGCTTTCTGCTTA
>JALLON010000349.1 GCA_027717925.1 Acidobacteria bacterium AH-259-G07
TTTGATGCAAGGAGACTGTCTATCGCCTGTTTAAAATTGCTGTACGGGCTGGCCCCTCGCAGCACTCGTGACACCTTTACTTTGGAATTCCGAGGATTGGTAAATCCCAAGAAAAAGTGAGGCGTGGAGTTCACACCGACTTTGGCCGCTTCCGCCATATCTTTCTGGATTGCAGGAGTGTATCGCCCACTGTCAAGACATAGCTGGAACTTTTCCAGATCTAAGCCGACTGCCTGTGCATGGTGCCCTAGATCTTTCCGGCTCAAGGCCTTGTAATTGGCGAAAAGCCGGTCATGCATCTCCCAGTATTTCCCTTGTTCACGTGCGCATCGGGCCGCCTCAGCCGCCTTGAGTGCAAATTTGTGGATTCTAACCAGCGGAAAGTCATGGAAGACATACTTGAGCTTGCCCGTGGCAATGTAATCTCTTTTGATCTGCGGCAACGTCTCACGGACGTGTCTAGCGCAGTACGGTCACTGGTAGTCTGAGAACTCGATGAGAGTCAACCTAGCGCTCTCGCTGCCTTTAAAGGGATGGCCATCGACATTTACGACAATGTTTTCAGGTTGCCCCAATGCTTTACGCTGTGCTGAGAGCAGAAGAGCCTTCATTTCAGCAAGCTGCTTCTGAATGATGGCCTGCCCTTTTTTGAGCTCATCGATCTCTTTTCTCAGCTCCTCATATTCTTCATTGGACTGTTGTGCAAAGGCGGGCTGTGTAAAAAAGATCGTGAGAAGCATGAACCCCCAAAGAGGCGTTAATGATCTCTTGACCAAAATTTTTCCTCCTTCCTGATTGAAGGGACATAGCCCTCAAAAGGAGCATAACCTTCCAAGGTGAGACTTTCAAGGGGTATTGGGGTCGAGGGGTCTGCCCCCTGAATCCCACCTGACCCCAATACCCTGACACCTGGTACTGGTAAGATTTAAGATCATGGATTTAAAAGCCTCGGGTCAAGAGCACCCACTCTCGCGCATCCTTGAGACCGTGCGTCTATACTGGGGATTTGATCGGCTGCGCCCACTGCAGGAAGAAGCCATCCGTGCGGGTCTTGACCATCGTGATTCTCTCGTTGTTCTCCCGACTGGGGGCGGAAAGTCCCTCTGCTACCAGGTCCCACCGCTGCTGGTGGAACGAACCGACATTGTTATCTCGCCCCTAATTTCGTTGATGAAGGACCAGCTCGACGCCCTGCAAGCCTGCGGCTACCCGGCTGCGGCACTCCACAGCGGCATGACGTCCCAGCAGCGCCGCCAGGGCGAATCCTTTATCGCCTCCGGCAAGTGCCGGCTTGTTCTTGTTGCCCCAGAACGACTTGTCACTCCCTGGTTTTTGAATCTAATACAACGGCGGTCGATCCGTGCCTTCGCTGTCGACGAAGCCCACTGTATCAGCCACTGGGGCCACGATTTCCGCCCGGAGTATCGGCAACTCGCCGTTCTCAAAGAATGTTTCCCTGACGCCAGCATCCAGGCCTACACCGCCACCGCCACCCAGCGTGTCCGTCAGGACATCATCGAACAACTCCGCCTGAAGGACCCCGCCGTCTTAGTCGGGTGCTTCGACCGCCCGAACTTGATCTACCGTCTAGTCCCCCGTCAAGACGTCCGCACCCAGGTGCGCCAGGTCATTGACCGCCATCCCAACCAGGCGGTCATCGTCTACTGCATTAGCCGCTCTGACACACAGAGTCTGGCTGCTCACCTGCAAAGCCGAGGCGTCCGAGCCGCCTACTACCACGCCGGCATGAAGGCCGATGAGCGCCGCAAAACCCAGGATGCCTTTTCGAACGAGCAGCTCGACGTCATTGTGGCCACCGTTGCCTTCGGCATGGGCATCGACCGCAGCGACGTGCGATGTGTCATCCACGCTGCCATGCCCAAGTCGATCGAGCACTACCAGCAGGAAACCGGCCGCGCCGGACGTGACGGTCTGGAAGCCGAATGCATCCTTTTCTACTCGCCGGCTGACGTGCTGCGCTGGAAGTCGCTCTTGGAAAAGACCGCCGAGCAGGCAAGGAATCGCCAGGAAGTACTTAAGGCCTCTGTAGAACTTCTCCAACAAATACGTCGATACTGCGCGCCAGGTCGATGCCGCCACAAAGCACTGTCGGAATACTTCGGCCAGACTTACCAGGACGTCAACTGTAATGCTTGCGACATCTGCCTGAACGAATGTGGAGAACTCGAAGAGGGCACCGTCTCCGCTCAGATGATCCTCTCCTGTGTCGGGAGGGTCGGCCAGCGCTTCGGTATAGGCCATGTTGTGGACGTTCTTTGCGGGGCCGACACCGAACGAATGAAGTCCGTTCGTCATCACGAACTCAGCACCTACGGCCTTATGAAAACCACTGCCAAGAAGGTCCTGACAAACATGGTCTACCAGCTTGTCGACCAGGACCTTCTCACGCGCACCAATGGCGAATACCCTGTACTGAGGTTAAATAAAGCTTCCTGGCAGGTCCTTCGAGGTCAGCGAAAGGTTTGGCTGGTTCCGCCCAAAACAGGGAAGGTGAAGAAGACGGCTCATGAAAAGGAATCCTGGGAAGGTGTGGATGGCGATTTATTTGAAAGCCTGCGTCGCCTCCGGACTCAGATGGCGCGCGAACGCAGCGTTCCACCCTATGTGATCTTCAGCGACGCTGCCCTGCGAGAGATGGCCCGCCGGCGCCCGCTGACTGGGCCTGGATTCCTCTCCATCCACGGGGTCGGCGAAAAAAAACTCTCTGATTTCGGTGACATATTTATGGCCCATATAAGGGCCCATGAA
>JALLON010000351.1 GCA_027717925.1 Acidobacteria bacterium AH-259-G07
TCTTAACTTCTATTTTTCCACTTTCAGTGGCAACATGAAAGGTCTCCCCCCCGGTGATTTTCCTTCCTTTCAGGTGCATGCTATCTTGAAAAAGGAAAAGATCCCCATTTATGTTTTCTAAGAAGGCTTTTTGATTACCGAGCGCAAAAACCGCCTCTCCACGATCGCCCTCAAAGTAAAGACGAGTGCCGGGCGAAAGCTGGAAGGAATCTGACAACCCACCTGGTGATTGTCCCTTAAAGGCTTTTAGGGTAAAGGTCAAGGCTTTTGAGTTACCAATGGCTTCTGGTGTGGTTGGTGCGGTTTCGCGGGTTGTAAATCCTCTATAAGTAAGATAACCGGCACCAGCGATCAGTGACATAATTGCCACAAAGACAACTGTATTTGAACCATTTGGTGGTGGGGACGGTGGTGGTGTCGACTTTATTAGACGAATCGGAGGAACTTGTTCCGGTGAAGGAGATGTAAATTTTTCTGGAATTGCTCTGACAAGATGCATTAGCGGTTCTCTAGTGCTCGGAGACAGCGTGGATAGAGCTTGGGACAAGTTTTTCTCCCGGGCTGTATCTTCTTTCACCAGATGGTAAATCCCCGTTAACGCCTTAGCCTCTTCATAGGGGTTGAGAAGTACGGTTTTCTGAGAATGAGCCAAGAGCAATACGTCCTGTAAGACGGCCCGCCAGTATTCAGCAACAAGTCTTGTATTGATATGCCGTTCATGATGATGAGGGTCCCGTTTCTCGTAACCGACTAGGTCTCCCTCAGAAATCTCGACGATTTCTTCTCCCATCAAATAAAGGTAGTGCATCCCACCATGATGGTCGACCGTGAAGCCGGCTTGATCCTGTTTTTCCAGCCCAGTTTTAAACTTCACCAGGGCAGTGCGAAGATTTTCAGCAGTCGTTCTCGCTCTGCTTTCGACGTCGCTGAAACCTCCCCTGGTTCGGAAAATAAGAACCGGGATGTCATCGACAGTGATGACGTAATGATCATGCTCGGCGGGTTCGTCTATTCTCTTGTGTTTAACCTCTAAAAGGGGAGTTTGGCTTTGGCTGTCTGTGGGGCCCGCACTAAGCTCGTGAAGTGGCTGCCGGGCTTGGAAGAGGTAGTAGCCTAGAAGACCCAGTGCTGCTGCCAGCAGAATCAAGCCAACTCCATTCCCCGTGGCCTTAGATTCTCGCCTAGCCTCGGCTTTGACCCCCTCTCTCCTCTTCACACGGGAGAACAAGGGATCTTCAAAGCCCTTGGTTTGATCCGGAGCGTTCATGGCTCCTCTACCCCCAGTGAATCAATTAGCTGTACTTTGTCTTCTACTAATCTCAGATTGCAAATAGGCAAAAATGTTTCACGGGGTCACGTGCTTTCTCGTGTGCAGGACGCTGGATCGAGGCCGGGCCCGCGCCGCGCTGATTCAAATTTCCCTTTTTCCCCCTGTTCTTATGTTGATTGACAGGGTGTGTCCGCCGTGGTAAATTTCACTTTCGGCAGAACCTGGACGCTGCCTATGTTGTGGACTCCCCCTCATTTGAGCAAACAGCAACCATGATGAACCGGCGCCAAGCTCTTCGGGGTGTGGCTCAATTTTTGCTCGCTTCCCCCTTCTTGAAGGGGCACAACCTCGCTCGCCACCTCTCCACTCAGATGAAGGTTGCCAAGGTGCAAACATTTCTCGTTGACCCCGGCGTGGGCAAGAACTGGCTGTTCGTCAAGGTGGAGACGGACGAGGGAATCCACGGGTGGGGAGAGTGCTATACGCAAGCCG
Source organism: Acidobacteria bacterium AH-259-G07 (assembly GCA_027717925.1). Taxonomy (GTDB): domain Bacteria; phylum Acidobacteriota; class UBA6911; order RPQK01; family JADFOI01; genus JALLOL01. The sequence continues at coordinate 1,763 of JALLON010000351.1, forward strand.
ACCGCGACCGTGCCATTGAGATGCATGTCCAGCAACTTGGGCGTTACCTGATGGGACGAAGCCCGTTCAACATCAAGCATTTCACCTTTATGGCGTATCATGACTTTGCCGCCAAGCGTGGCGCCATGGACTTTTACAGCGCGGTTAGCGGCATTGAGCAGGCGCTTTGGGACATCGTGGGCAAAGCCCTCAATGCGCCCGTTTACAACCTGCTGGGCGGTGCCTGCCGCGATAAGATTCGTGTCTACGCCAACGGCTGGAGTAGAGGGACGATTCAGGAACGCGCTGAGCGCGCAAAACAACTGGTCGAACAAGCGTTCACGGCGCTGAAGTTTGACCCGTTCCCCGGACCCTGGAGGACGCACATCAGCCGTGAGGACGAGCGCGCCGCTGTCGAATGTGTGCGTGCGGTGCGCCAAGCTGTCGGGCCGGACGTGGACTTGCTCATCGAAGTCCACCGGCGCCTGGCGCCTATCCATGCTATCCGTGTGGCTCATCAGATAGAGGAGTTCAATCCGTTCTGGTATGAGGAGCCGGTCTCCGCCCGCAACCTGGACGCCCTAGCCGAGGTTCGCCGCGCGATTAATCTACCTGTTGTCACCGGGGAAGAACTCTACACCAAAGCGGAATTCCGGGAAGTATTCGAAAAACAGGCTGCCGACATCCTCAATCCAGATGTGGGCAACTGCGGCGGCATCTTGGAACTCAAGGAGATCGCGGCCATGGCAGAGCCGTATTTCGTCGCCATGGCGCCGCACTGCTATAACAGCACGACAATTGCTCTGGCTGCGACGGTGCAGGCCTGTGCCGTGATGCCCAACTTCCTCATCACCGAATACTTCGTCAACTTCACCGAGCGCGGGGACGAAATCTCCCTCAACCCCATCAAGGTGAAAAACGGCTACATTCACCTGCCGACCGGGCCGGGCTTGGGGATAGAGTTGGACGAAGCGGCGCTGAGAAGGTATCCATATCGCGAGTTCCCCAAGCGGAA
>JALLON010000352.1 GCA_027717925.1 Acidobacteria bacterium AH-259-G07
TGGCTGGGAGAAGCTGCTTGGCTTTACTGCACTGACTCAACTTTCTGTGGGGGAAGAAGGGGGCTTTCTTTGTTTGCTGGTGAAGAAAGGTATCAGCAACTAATGCGACTGTTACTCTTCGCACCTTTCCTTTTTTTCAGAGGTGTCTTCTCAGAGCTGTTTCTCCAGGAGCTGCCTCTGACTTTCGCAAGTGCTTCTTCGGCAATTTCCTTAGAGCCTAATCCCTTGCTCTTTCTGCGCTGAACCCACTTTTTAGCAGCTTCATATGTCATGCCTCGCTTATCTTGCAGGTACGCCCGTATGTCTTTGAATGTGTCCTTATCTGTCCTTTCTGCCAATAGCCTCTGTTGCTCTTCATCTGGGATTTGGAGATATTCATTGACTTCGTCAGCTCTGATCTTCCCTTGTCGGATTAATCTGTAGAGGTAGCCAGGGGATACTTCTAAGCGTGCAGCAGCCTGGTCCACGGAATTAGGGAGCCATTCTCTGTAAATGCTCCCCTCCCCAATATCGCCTTCTTTTGAATCTCCTCTTGCATGAGTTACAGTGACAGTGCCATCCGAGTGAAAGTCTACAGCCCCGTCCTCATAGAATTTTGCTCGCTGCCGTATTTCATCCTTAATCATCTCTTTCACAAACATTCTAAACGCTTGGTAGCTGTCCGGCCACTTCCAACGCATAACTAGCTTGCCGACCACATCTCTACGGATCTCATCGCGGTCTTCTTGATCTTTGATCACGCGCCCCAATTTGAATCCCTTGACAAACTCGTCAGCCAGGCATTTGAAGGCTTCGTTTTCAGCCACCTGATCGAGGATTAACCATCGTAATAAAAGGATCAGCAGCTGTGCTTTGAGATCAGGGACAGGCATGTCTTTGCTGTAGAAGATCTCCTCTGTGTGTCTAATGGACTCATAACGATCCTCTGGGGACTCTAGCTGTAAGCCTTCAGCCTCAACCAAGGCATGGTACTCTTTACCCAGGGTCTCCCTCCCCAAAAAAAATGGCCTGACCTGCCTCTCCATCTGGCGTATGACTCTCCCTTTCCTGGGCATACGAGTCTTGGATTCAATAGCACTGATCCATACTGTTAGGTCTGAGTATTTAGAAGTATGGTCTCTAGCTCGGAACTTCACACTTAGGAAGCGTTTGCCCACTACATACAAACGCTCCATATCTACCCTGATTCCATCATAAAAAGTATCAGGACCTGAGTACCTCAGCTTAAAGTCCCCAAAAAGGTAGTCATCTGCCGCGGTCGTGATATTCCTCACCAACTTTTCAACTTCATCCAGGAAGTGTCCCATAAGGTCACTATAACCCACTGTCACCAACAATCACAAGATTGCGTGACAAATCTTACTTTTGGAGGAAAAGAACTATGAAGGTAGAACAACTCTACAGTCTAAAAGACGCCGCCGAGCTTTTGGGTGTTTCCGAGGCACTCCTGAGAAAGTGGCGTCTCACTCGAAAACTCAAAGTCGTCAAGGTGGGTGGCTGTGTCAGAGTCACTGAAAGTGAACTGCGAAGCCACATTGAAGCAGATCTAAAGCACCAGAGAATGGATAGCGGGGGTGAACAATGAGGTGCAGCCAAGGTCACCTGGGGGATCTGATGATCACCCGCGTCCATGATTTCCTACAACTTTGTGAGTTGGAGCCCAAGCTCATAACTCTTCTTGACGCGATTGTCTCACTGGAGAATACCGATAAATCTTTTTACTGCGCCAACCGTGTCTGGTTTGGACCCGCTTGGTGGGAGAGACCTCACGGAAGGGGATTTAAGAACTGGAAGCAATTCTGCGAAAGCATCCCCCTCTGGCTGCGTGATCAACTCTACATCGAGCAAGACCGGGTACTTCGTCCTGAGAACCTAGAAGAGCTCAACCCTTATGAGGTTAAAGGCTTCAGGGACCTCCTGGAAGAGCTAATAGGCTGGTATCGAAAACCGAAGCATCCCCTCCTCTCTTCGGAAGAAGCTTACAAGCTTGCCTATTCGTTTCTCTACGGCAGTCTGCCAGACTCTTTCGGTTCGACTGATAATTGGTTCAAGAAGATTAGCAAGTGCAAGAAGTGCAAGCGTATTGGTTGGGACGTTTTTGTCCCATATTGGGTTGAGGAGTACGGGCCTCGGAATACTCCTTTCTTTGGAAAAAATTTGCTGCGGCAAGCCCGAGAGAGGATTAAGGAGCTTGATCTGGACACCGGCACGGAAGAGGAGGTGCAACATGGTTAAACCATTTTGCCCCCCTCCCCTCTCCATCCATCACACTCCAACCACAGCACCCCAGTGAGCTTCAGCACCCTCGCGCATTCAAAAGTGGTTAAAGTATAATGTGAATCGCATTGGCTCTTGGACTCTAAGCCCAGCTATTGCTGACTTTAAGCCACTTCTTGATCTACGTTTGCTCCTCGTCTGAGAAGTCAAGGTGCCAGTGATGAGGGGGAAGTAAACCTTGGCGGAGCCTTATGGCTCGGACCATTTGACAGTCGTCCCGCCAAGCAACAACCAGTAACCATGGGCTTTCCGGCAACAATGTAGCTAGAACAATGTAGCTCCAACGATCGAAGATGAGTTTGAGACCTTAAATACGGGTAGAACTTTTATATTGTGTCTGCAATACTCGAAGAGTTCTTCATCGGTCTTCCGAGCTGGTCACCTCCACTCTTAGCTTGGAAGGCTGGTGAGGACGAGGAGTTTACTATGAGAGTATCTCAAGAGTTTTTGATTCGGTTGAAGCTTCAC
>JALLON010000353.1 GCA_027717925.1 Acidobacteria bacterium AH-259-G07
ACTAGCTTAGCGGTAGGCTTCCTTTATCCAGCGTTCCAAAGTCCCTGCCGGGTCAAGCACAACTTCTTTGTCGATGACAAATTGGTTCTTGCCTGAAGTCTTCCGCAGCAGCTTCAGGCCGTGCTCGTAATCTTTAAACAAATCCGCGCAGTAGATTAACAAATCCTTGCCTGTCTTCTCAGCCCTTTCAGTGATCAGTTTAGTGGCTTCCGGCGTAAACTTGAGGTTAATTCCATACTTGTCGCTGAATTCCTGCTCCACCTTACCCAATTGAAATTGGAGAATCTTCGAATGGTACATGGCGGGCTTGTCCAAGAGCTCCCGCAATTTACCATCTGGACCTTTGATCATTTCTCTCCCAACAATGAACTCTTTCACCTCATGATCAGGAAGCTGGTACTTGTATTCACGAAACACCCTTTCGCAAACGGTCATCAGGCCACGAGCTCCGGTTTGCTCAGCTGCTGCCTCCTCCGCAATGGCCCGCATTCCTTCGTCAGTGAAGTAAACATCTATGCTGTAGGCCAGAAAGTCTCTTTTGTATTGTTTCAACAGGGAGCCTTCCGAATACTTCAATATTTTAAACAGATCCTCTACCGTCAAGGCGTTGCAGTGCACCACAACCGGTAGTCGGCCGATAAATTCAGCCTCAAACCCATAATCGATAAAATCGACCGACTTGGCCTTTTGAACCCAGAAGTGCTCTTCTTCGATTGACTTCCCAGCTCCCATGAAACCGATCTGTTTAGAGCCAAGTCGTTTCTTGATAATTTCGGTAAGCCCAGTAAATGCCCCACTCACAATGAACAGGATATGTTTAGTGCTGATGGTCTTTTTCTCTACCTTTCCCTTCGACTGGAATTCCATGAAAACTTGCATTTGACTGGCAATGTCCGTAGGAGAGCGCAGTGGGACTTCGGTCTCCTCCATCAATTTGAGCAGTCCCCGCTGAACCCCATGGCCGCTGACGTCCCGGCCCATGATGTTCATCGCCGTGGCGATTTTGTCGACCTCATCCAGGTACACAATTCCGCACTCCGCCAACCGTACGTCTCCCCCGGCCTGGTGCACCAGTTCTCGAACCAAGTCTTCAACATCGCCACCCACATAGCCGGTCTCGCTGTACTTGGTAGCGTCAGCCTTCACAAAAGGGACTCCGATGAGACGTGCGATGTTCTGGATCAGATAGGTCTTACCCACTCCCGTAGGACCAATCAAAATGATGTTTTGCTTTTTGTAATCACGACAGTCTTCCTGTCCACGACAACTTTGGATGTGGTGGTAGTGATCGCAGATGGCGGTTGCAAGCACCTTCTTTGCATCGTCTTGCTGGATCACATAGCGGTCGAGGTATTCTGCGATTTGACTCGGCTTGTAGTCAAACTGCAGAGCCTCCTTCCGCCGATGAGCCGTCTCGTCAGTTTCATCCGTCTGGTCTTGCTGAGTCTTCGGAAATACCTCCACCTGCACACCGGGCCCGTATTTATTTTGAATGAATTGTCTTAGTTCTTCAGGATTGAATCTTTTGTCAAAAGCCATTCTTATGGTTCGCCTTTCCTCTATTTAATAGTAGGATCTCCTTAATCGAGATGCAAATCGGAGGTCAAAGATTCACGTGACCCTGACCCGCTGACCCGCTCACCCGACTGACCGAGCTAAATTGGAAGATCTTGATGGACCACAGATTTTAGCTCTCTGCAGTTGATTTTGGGGAATAGGATTATAGTCGCACAGTAACTTCAAATAGATAGTATAACAGAGTTGTCACATCGGTTCGCTAACTGCTCAGCTGGTGACCCGGTCAGCGGGTCAGCGGGTCAGCGGGTCAGATGTACGGATAAAAGTTCTTCTTCCACCGGTGCTCTTGCAGTTTGTGTGTCATCTCTTGGGAAAGCCGGGCTTGGTCAGACACAGCTATATTGGCCTCCACGTGTTTCACAGAGCGCATCCCCGGAATGACCGTCCCTAGGGCCTGATGGTGCAAGCAAAACTTCAGGGCCAACTCTGGCAGGGTCCGAGCTTCCCCATCCAAGAGCTCACGTAACTTCTCGAGACGCGCGTAAACTTGTCTTTTCCGACCCCCTTGAAAGTAAAGGTTGCGCCAGTCTTTCTTGGGAAACTCTGTCTCTGGTGTAATGTCGCCGGTGAGTGCGCCTTCGTCGAAGGGTACTCGTGCGATCACACCCACCTGCTTTTCCAGACAGAGAGGGAATAGTCTCTCTTGTGGAGACTGGTCGAAGATGTTGTAGATCACTTGAACCGTATCGATTTTGCCGGACTGCACGACCTCCAGGGCCGAATTGGGCTGGTGATCGTTAATAGAGACCCCAAAATGAGCGACTTTCCCTTGCTCCTGTAACTGCTCTAGCGTTTCGTGCCACTCGTTTTCCCTGATCCAGGAGGGATTCCAAACATGAAGTTGCAGAAGATCAATCGTTTCCACATCCAGATTCCGCAAACTCATTTCGGTACATTTCACAATGTGATCGTGAGGAAAAACTTCCTCCAGGCTGCCTTGAGCCGGCCAGATCTGATTCTTGGGAGGGGCTTTGGTAGCGACATAGATTCGCTCTTTTCTCTCTTTCAAAAACCGACCGACAAGTCTTTCACTGTGTCCTTGGCCGTAAGCCAGAGCCGTATCGATAAAGTTGAGGCCTTGATCAAGCGCGCGATGAAGGGCACGGAGTGACTCGGAGTCATCGCCGCCTCTCCACATTTGTTTTCCAATGCCCCAGGTGCCG
>JALLON010000354.1 GCA_027717925.1 Acidobacteria bacterium AH-259-G07
GGACTGCTGCGAGAGGCAGGGTCCCTACCCAGGAAGAAACAATGGAGACAATCACTCGTTTGTCTATACTACCCGACAACAATCCTATTCCAAACAATGAGCCCACACTGACATGGGTGGTGGAGACAGGCATCCCCAGGCCAGAGGCAACGATGAGCAAAAGTGAGGTCACCAGATTAGCTGAGAAGCCCTGACCGGGATTCATGGCCGTAATTCTGTGACTCATGGTTTCTGCCACACGGCGTGCTGACAACCAACCTCCAAGAGCAATAAATAGAGCCACCAGCCCATAGCGCGTTACTGGTGTTAGTGTACTGCTCGCGATCAACAAGGCGGTGATTTTGGGTGTGTCATTAAGGCCCCGTGCAAACCCCACTGCTCCTGCACTCAAGTAGTGAAGTTTGTCCGCGAACTCCTTGGCGATCAGGCCAGGATGACTTTTTAGGGAGAGACAGCTATGCTAGCATGGAGAAATGACAGCTACTGGAAAACAGCTCTCTGGCTGCGTAGGTCCCCCCACATACCGGTGAAATTACACGAAGAAGAAGGCGGAGACAAGGCTAATGAAAAAGACTTCTAGACTTCGCGCCGCAGTCTCACTCTGGATATTGGCGATGGTCCCGCTCTACGGGCAGGAGCATGCCAGCCCGAAAGTCCGTATCCCACCAGATGATCTTTCCGGCGAAGAACTCCAAGCGGTAGAGCTGTATCGCAAGGTCTTGCCAACGGTAGTGACGATTTTTACGTTGCAAAAAATCATCACCAGGGAAGGCGAGCAGAAGCAAAGGGGCGTAGGCAGCGGGGTGCTGATCTCGCCAGAATGTCATGTGCTTACTGCTGCACATGTGGTGGAAGATGCGGAACAAATCAGTGTAAAAACCCACGATGGCAAATCACGCCGGGCTGAACTTGTCTACAGCGAGTCCAGCGCTGACATTGCCCTGCTAAGGCTGCTGACACCAGCTCCGGAGCTGAAGCACGCCACACTGGGAGACTCTGACCGGCTGGCCGTGGGACAAATGGCGTACGTTGTTGGAGCCCCGTTCGGCCTGGAGAATTCCTTTTCGGTCGGCCACATCAGCGGCTTCCGTGAATTTAATCGGCTCTATGACGGCACGATCCTAGCTGAATTCATCCAGACCGATGCCGCCATTAATTCTGGCAACAGTGGGGGGCCGGTATTCAATTCCAAAGGTGAGGTAATTGGCATCGCCTCCCTAATCCTCAGCCGATCTGGCGGATTTGAGGGACTGGGCTTTGTAGTAGCGATCGACACGGCCAAGCAGCTGCTGGTCCTCGAAGACCGCGGCTGGATGGGTATAGAGGCCATCTTTTTGAACAGAGAAGAGCTGGCTCGTTTACTTAACCTCGATCTGGAAGGAGGCTTGTTGGTTCAGCGCGTCGTCACGGGAAGCCCCGCCGAAAAGGCGGGGCTGCGAGGGGGTTCGGTCCCGGCTCAGATTTTTGATCAAAGGATATTGCTCGGCGGCGATTTAATTCTCGAGTTCAACAAACAAGAGGCATGTCACAGTGAATGTCTGGCACAAGCGGGCAAAGGGCTGGCCGGCCTCGATCGGATTCCAGTGAAGTTCCTCCGTGGCGGCAAAGTCATGCAAACGGTCGTTGATGTTTCGAAGACCCGCCGGAACTTTCTAAAAAACTAGGACAGGCAATAACGGATAGAGGGTCGTGTATCCCGAAAAATCCGTCCCTTCCAGCCTTGTCTCTAATCCAAAGGCACGATACTCTCACGTCGAGAAAACAATCCTATCTGCCACACCTCAAAGGAGGTAACCATGAGCGATGTCGTGAAAGCCGAACGAAACAACGGCATTTTGGAGATCATTCTGAACCGGCCTGATTCTTTGAACGCGATGAACGAGGCGCTCATCGAGGGGCTGCTCCAGCGAGTCGAAGAGGCCCATGCAGCGGAGGTTCGGGCCGTCCTGATTCGCGGCGAAGGCAGAGGGTTTTGTGCTGGCGGCGACATTCGCCAATTTGCCAGGCTGCTGGAGTCCGGGCAGCCCATACCACGAGAGATGCCCGATCGCCTCCACGAAATGATCGAACACCTCAGGGACCTCCCCAAACCGGTCCTTGCCGCCGTGCATGGGCCCTGCGCGGGGGCGGGCTTCAGCCTGGTTCTGGCTTGCGATCAGGCGATTGCCTCCGAAGAATCGAAGTTCAATCTCGCCTATGTCGGTATCGGCCTGTCACCGGACGGGAGCTCCTCCTTCTTCCTCCCTCGCCACGTCGGCATGAAGAAGGTAATCGAGATCTTTTTCACCGGCAAGAATATGAGCGCCCAGGAAGTGTTGGAACTCGGTTTGATAAACCGGATCGTTCCCGCCGCCGACCTGCTCGAGCAGGGGCGCGCAATGGCCCGAATGCTCGCATCAGGTCCGACGGCCGCCTACGCCCGGGTCAAACAGCTAATCAACTCGTCTTACGAGAACAACCTCCACGATCAGCTGGCCCTCGAGGCCCATCACATCTGCGAGTGCAGTACCAGCGAAGACTTTCGCGCCGGCATAGCGGCCTTCCTGGCCAAGAAGGCTCCCCAGTTCAAAGGCCGATAATCGTCGGGGATTCGACTGCCCGCAAGGTAGGCAATCAACCCTCGCGGGAGGTTAGCCCTTCCGGCATTGGGATTGCCACTCTAATTCACTGTTTACACCAGACATTCAGGCAGGGTGTAAGAATTCGCGTCCTTGCTGCACTCACTAAT
>JALLON010000355.1 GCA_027717925.1 Acidobacteria bacterium AH-259-G07
ACAGCCGAAAAACGCCCTTTATCCTGAAGGGAGGAACTGAAGGGGCGTCGCATGTAGGACGTGGATAACACACATTTACTCGTGCGTTTTATTTTCCGCGATGCAGTAGAGGTATTTCTGCCCGCGCAGGAACAGCTCGCGGCCGACGAGGGCCGCCGACGCGCTGAAACTGTCGTTGAGCCGGTTTTGTGCCAAGACCCTGGGTCTTTCATCGTGGCTAATCACCAGCGTTGTGCCGTCGCGGTCGGTGATGTACACGCGGCCGGCGGCGCCCACCGGCGAGGCGTACACGTTGCGGATGCCGCTGAGCCGAAACGGGCCGCCCTGGTCTTCGCCTGTCTTTGCGTTCACGCGTGACAGGATCCCCTGGTAGTGGCGAAGGACGTACAACGAGTCTCCATAAAGCAGCGGCGAGGGTACGTACGGTGTGCCTCGTCTGCGGGTCCATACGACTTGGTCGGTTCCGGTGATGTCGCCCCGGGCGCCGTCCAGGCGGATAGCCAGCAATGCCCGCTTGTCATAGCTGCTGCCGGCATAAACCATCCCGTCCGCAGCCACCGGCGAGGAGATGATGTTGGCCGACAGCCCGCCGCATTCCCAGATGACATTGCCAGTAGCCAGGTCGTAGCCGCGCACGCGATTGGTACCGCTGATGATGACCTGCGGCTTTCCGGCGTGCTCGACGACGATCGGCGTCGCCCACGACGTGACCTCTTCACGCGCGACCTTCCAGCGCTGTTTACCGGTGCGTTTGTCGAAAGCAACCACGAACGACTGGCCTTCGTGATCCCAGTTGATGATCAGTATTTCACCGTACAGCGCCGGCGAGCTGCCCTCGCCGTGCGCGTGCTTCGTCTGCATTTCTCCGAGGTCCTTTTCCCACTGCTGCTCGCCGTCCAGGTCAAGGCAGTAGAGCCCGCGCGAGCCAAAGAACGCAAATAAATGCTCGCCGTCGGTCACCGGCGAGTTGGACGCCAGGCTTCCAGTGTAATGACCACCCTCGCGCGGCAGTTCCTTATGCACCGTTCTCTGCCAGGTAATCCTTCCATCCCGGCGATTGATGGCGAGGACCACAAGCTTCTGGTGGCGCCAGGACGACAGGTTGTCATGCGCACCGAGGACGTGCTGGCCTCGGGAAGCCTTAGCATCACCGTAAGGTACGGCTGTGGTGATGAAGATGCGATCGCCCCAGACGATCGGCGTCGAATGCCCGCTGCCCGGCAGGGAGATCTTCCAGCGGATGTTTTTACTCTCGCTCCATTCCACCGGCGGATTGGCATCCAGCGCGACGCCAGTGCTTAACGGACCGCGCCACTGCGCCCAGTAGTGTTTCGCATCGCCATCGTCGCTATCTTCATTCGCCGCCGCCGGCAGCGTCAGTAGCCAGGAAATCGCGAAGATGCGTACAAGCAGTCTTACCATGGTGCCATGAGAACCTCGCTATGGGTAGGGAGAGGTCAAACCCGAAAGGCTCCATCATGAACGAGAAAAAGTCGACGAGGTATGAATATAGCACAACGCATTCAGGTAGCTAACGGCTTGCCGATCACCTGCGAGGCGTGTGGCGGGGTTAGAAACGCGGTTGCGGGTTGGTGCTGGAGTCTGCCCTCCTGGACCGATGTGGAGCAGGATTCTTAGCTCTGGCAATTTGCATTGCCTTTCACCCCCTGAAGGTCTACCATCTACAAAGTCCCCCAGAAACTGGAGTTAAACAGTGCTCGGCAAAAAGAACTACCACCTTGGCCACTGGCCCAACGGTCAAAGGGATAATCCTAGGTACCCCGCAATACATGTCACCGGAGCAGTTGAATGGCGAAGAAGCTGACGCCCGGAGCGACATTTTCGCGTTCGGGGCCATCGTCTACGAGATGACGACGGGCAAGAAGGCGTTTGAGGGCCGCAGGCAGGCGAGCCTGATCGCGGCGATCCTCAGTTCAGAGCCGACGGCGATGTCGTCGCTCCAACCGCGCACACCCCTGGCACTGGAACGGTTGGTGAAGAAGTGCCTGGCGAAAGATCCTGATGACCGCTGGCAGACCGCCCGCGATCGGAGGCATGCAACCAGACGGAAAGGCTACCACTCGGACAGCGGTCTTTCATCCTGAAGCCGATGCCTGGATGGAGGGTCCCAATCTCCCGGGTGACGACATGGAAGGGTTTGGTACGGCCTGTTTCCCAGCTGGTGATCGGCTGTACGTGAGCACCGCTTCCGGGAAGTTGCTGAGGTTGAGAAAGCGATGGCAAGTCTTGGCAGACAGCAAACGAATTGCAGACCGGCCGCTTCTTTCATCGGATGCTGCCGATTGATCGACACCACCGCGCCGACCCAAAAACACCCAATTCAACCCAACTCCAGCCAAGATAGGAGAGGCGTAACTACTTGATAAATATAGTAGTTTCAGGTGGTTAGGATTTGTCCGTTGCGGACTTAAAATCCTGTGGGGGTGATCCCCCGTGCGGTTCGAGTCCCGCCCCGGGCACCATAACGACGCGGGTTTCCACCGATTTGAGTCTTCTCGACTCACCCTCCAAAACCAGGGGTTGTGCCCGAAATTGTGGCCAATCCAACTCCGTGAAGCCCGGCCGCCGCTTGTGAAATGCCGCGACTGGGAATCTACTACGGCTTCGGCCGGATCGACCCTTCCGCCGGCCGATCCACCTTCTCAACGACTTCCTGACCTTCTTTCTTCCAATCGCGAATGCCGCAGAACTGGCCCGCTTTGTA
>JALLON010000356.1 GCA_027717925.1 Acidobacteria bacterium AH-259-G07
TCCATAGTGATACGGCAGCCAACCCCAAGGCTCATAGCTAACCCAGACAAATCCCCCAAAGGGATTACGAATCCAGCAGCCCCTCTGATAAGGGATCCAATTTACAGACGCGAACGGCCACCAAACTCGGCCGTAGGAAGAAACGTAACCCCACTGTCCGTAACGGTGCAGGTCATGGACACCTGCATAGGTGTTGTCGCTCAGATAGGGGCCGGAACTGCTTGAGACGCGTGCTGCGTCCTGACGATCGCTCCAATAGCTAAAGCTGTCATCCTGCCTGCCCTCAGAAGCTTGAGCCAGCCGATTCTGGGCTCCACCACTCATGAAAGAGTCACCGGCGTAAAGGCTCAAAGCCGTTCCGTTATAAACCGTCCTAGCAATCCCCTTGCGGACACTCACCGTAGTCTTTCCACTCCCAGTCAAACTGAAACGATAAAGCCCCGTCACCTCCACATAGACGGTGGTCGAGGCCGAGAAGATTACATAGAGAGTGGACGCGTTGGTTCGTAAAATGAGATCGCCCAAAAGAAGCTTCAATTCCACTCCCTCGCGGGACAACTCTTGGAAGACCACATCGGTTCCGGGACCAAGCCTCAGAAAGCTACCGTCATTCAGTTCAATTTCCAGGCGAGAATTTTCTTGGAGGACAAATCGATCACCTTCCCATACGGGAAAGTTGAGCACAACCTCGGACCAATCGACTTGACCCTGGTGTGAAACCGCAGCTATCCCCTCCACAGCACTCACGCGAGAAGGATGGGAAGCGGCCAGAGCAGCCGGCACAGCAATAGAGCAATAGAACAATAGAACAATAAAGAGGTGAAGTAATCTTTGCCTTCGAGAGTTGAAAAGGCTTTTTCTCATGAGTTCTCCGGCATTTTTTCTGTGACCGACTTTTGATTATAACAGTTGTTGTCGAGAGGTGCGAACCTCAACTCAGCTGGTGAGCTGTTCAGCGGTTAGCCGCTTCAGTCCGCTGAAGCGTTCATTGACAACCCCTTCAACTTCTTCCAATGTGGGCAAGCTGAGAATATGATTCACTGTGTCGCGGACCTCGAAATAGGCTATTTCTCTCAGGATCTGTTTGATCTCAGGAATGGCAAACGGGTTCATGGACAGGTGCTGAAAACCCATTCCAACAAGAAGAGAGGCATAGACAGGATGAGAAGCAACTTCGCCGCAAACTAGCACCATAGAATTCTGGTGGGCTGCCACGCGGGCCACCCGATCGAGGCTTTTCAAAACAGCCGGATGTAAGGGGTTAAACAGGTAGGCAATGCGATGGTCCGTTCTACTTGCAGCCAAAGTATACTGAATAAGGTCATTGGTACCGACGGCAAAAAAATCGGCATGTGCAGCAATTGCTTCCAACATAACGATGGCCGCTGGAACTTCCACCATAATGCCGATTTCAATCCCGCGGTCAATCACAACGCCTTCTTGGAGAAGTTCTTGCTGAGCCTCTTGAATCAGTTGTTTGCCCTGAATGATCTCGTCTACACTTGAAACCATAGGAATCACGATTTTCAGATTGCCGTGAGCACTGGCTCTCAAAAGGGCGCGGACCTGATTCTTAAAGATTTCCGGATACTGTAAACTCAGACGAATACCACGCAGGCCCAAAACAGCCTCGGTCTCTGCCAAAATAGAAGAGAAGTAGGGATGCCTCTCGTCCCCAAAGTCCAAGGTGCGTACAATGGCTGGCCGATCGCCCACTTGCTGGGCCAGACTCTTGTAAACCTTAAACTGCTCCTCTTCACCCACAGGAGCTTTCTTATCCTGCATATATATGTACTCTGAGCGAAACAATCCGATCCCCTCTGCGCCCAGCCCAAGCCCTACTAGCACTTCACTAGCGGTTTCGGCATTGCCATACAAAAATACCCGCCGACCGTCCAGGGTCACACACGGAGATTGATCTCCCACCAAGCTCAGCTGCCGCTTTTTTTCTTCCCTCATCCGGGCTTCGTAGGTTCTGATTTCACTGTGGGAGGGCCCGACTAGAACGACCCCGGATGATCCGTCGACGATCAATGTGTCTCCGGTTCGGATGGCCGCTTCCACATTTGGGACACCCGAAACCACGGGAATACGATAGGATCGCGCAACGATGATGCCGTGAGAAGTGCTCCCTCCCTTTCTCAGAACCAGACCTTTTAATCGCTCCAGCGGATACTCGGCCAGGAGGAACAAACTCACCTCAGGAGCCACCAGAATAAGATCCTCAGGCAAACCCGCGTGAGTCTGGGAATTTAGTTCCATGAGGTTGGAGATAATACGTTCCACGACCTCTTCCAAGTCCGAACCCCGCTCCTGAAAAAACGGGTCATCCAGGGAACGATAGGCGGAAAGCCAATTTTCGGCAGCTTCTCGAACTGCTCGTTCGGGGCTTTGCAGCTCTTTTTTAATTTTCTTCTCGATCTGTTCTACTAAGTGGCGATCCTCCAGAATTAGCAGGTGCGCGTCGATGATGTACGAATGTTCTTTGCCGACTTCAGCCTCAAACTTCCTCTTTGCTTGCTGAAGCTGCCGACGTGATTGTTTTAACGCTGTGCGAAGTCGTCTTAACTCGCTGGAGCACTCTTCGGGGCTGATCCGAATCCGATAGAAAGCGCCGGTTTGCAGCTCAACTCTGTAAGCGGTGCCGATGGCGACCCCAGGGGAGAGTCCGGCCCCAGATAGCTCCTTAGTCCGCATTTCTCAC
>JALLON010000357.1 GCA_027717925.1 Acidobacteria bacterium AH-259-G07
AGCCAGCGTTTGCCATTACCAAAAGGCAATTCCCAGATGTTCATGAGCTGGAAGTTGTGCGTCCGATCCTGCTCCATCAGTGCGCGGTTCAGGTGAAAGAGGTTCGGGATGTCGATCTTCAGTCCGGCGTCACTGTCGTCGTCCAGGAAGCCGGTACCGATATTCTTACTCCACACGTAGGAGGCGTCAAGTGAGATCCCGCCGACAAAGCGGCGCCGCAGGCGCGTTTGCAGGGAGTCGTAGTTGGTATGACCCGCGGGGTCGGTCAGGCGAGTTCCCGCGGTCCGGCCAAAGGCCTGGACGAGCTGTCTGCCGCCGCTGCCGGCCCCGAGTGGCGACCAATTCAGGTCGCGGCGTCCCAAGGCGCGAACGGCGCGGGTGGCCACGTAGCCGACTTCACCCGTCATGTCCCCGATCAAGTTTTTCTGAAGGGTGATATTCCAGGATTGGATGTAACCCCGGTCGAACTTGTCCCCGAGAGTATGAGCAAATACGTTGAGCGGGATGTCGATAGTACCCGGAGAGATGTCGGGTTCCACGATGGCTGGGATTCCCTCCCTCAAGGTGCGGGGCGATAGCCAATTGAACTCGCCTTGGATGTCATTTTCGATAAAGAGGGGATGGTTGGTGCGCAGATCCCGAGCCACCGGATAGGGATCAATGGTGATTCCGTAGCCGGCCCGAAACACAAAGGTGTCCGTGACGCGGTAGGCTATGCCCAGCCGTGGCGCCCAATAGATGTCGGTCACCTCGACTCCCATATTCCGCGGGACGTTTCCAAAGCCGCCCACCAGCATCTTGTTGGTGGCCGGATCGTAGCGTTCAAAGCCACGGCCGCAGCAGCGCGTGGGTACCGGATAATTCTCCAAGCGCGTTCCGATGGAGAGGGTGAATTTGGGCGTGACCTGCCAGCGGTCACGGATGTAGAAACCCCGCAGCGGGTTGCGGGTGGTGTAAGGAAACACAGTGAGATGATTCTTGCCCATGCGGTTGGGCATGCCCAGCAGGAAGGCGGCAAAGCTCTGCCGCGAGGTGGTGCGGGTGAAGTCCTGGCAGCCTGGCACCGCTGCGTCTGCAGGACCTTCCTCGCATCCCTTGGTCAGGTGCCGGCTGAAGCGAAAGCGCCCGCGGGATGACTGGCCGACGCCTCCCTCCGGCTGGGTGTGATTCATCTGCTGATAGCTGAGGTCAAGTCCCCAGCGGAAGTCGTGTCTTCCCTTGGTCCAGTTGAAGTTCAGCGTGTACTGGATGTTTTTGTCGTTGCGAATGTACGGCATGTAAGTTTCCCGCGTGCCATAATCGTTGTAGCCGCTGAGGTCAAAACGCGGGAAGCCGCCTGCCCAAAAAGCGGTGCCATTGGTGCCCGGGATGCCGAGGACATCCAGGCCGATGTTTTGATCCAGGAAGGGGTTTCTGGAGTCGGTGCCAAACTTGGCCCAGCCGAAGTTTCCATCGATGATGAAATTGGGCGAGACGATGTAGTTGGCCCCGTAACCCCAAGTCCAGGTGGTGCCCGTACCAAAGCCGGGGTTCCCTCCGCCCAGTCCGTGGGACCTCAGGCCCCGACCCAACAAGTTGTCATTTCCGAAGAGAGTCGGCTGTTCCACGTCGTACTTGAGCGTGCTCAGGCGGCCGAACATGTTCAGTTTCTCGTTGGCAGTAAAATCGATCTTGGTGTCGGTGGTGTATTTGTCCCAGGTGAAGCGTCCCGTCCCAAAGTAGTTGCTGGATTCCTTGTTGAGCCGACCGGTGATGTTGGGGTCGGGAATCTTGCCAAGGATATACACGGCAGCTGGATCAAATCGAGATTGCGGAATGGTGTTGTTGGGGAACTGGGTGCGACCTGTGCCGTCGCGATTGCCCGTCAGGGGATCGTAGATGTCCCGGCCGATGTTGTTCAGGTCCCCGGTCTTGACCGCCGGTGTGGGAACCGAGCCGATGCGGCTGGCAAAACGGGAATTGGCGGTCCCTTCATAGCTGGTGAAGAAGAACAGCTTGTCCTGCTTGATGGGTCCGCCGATGGTGCCCCCCCACTGATTGAAGATGAATTTACCTTTCTCCAGGTTCTCGGGGTACGGATAGATGTATCGTTTGGCCCGCAGGGCGTTGCCGTGATGCAGGAAAAAGGCGGAGCCGTGAAAGTCGTTGCTGCCGCTTTTCAGCTGCACGGTGACAGCCGCACCGCCTGCCAGGCCCTGCTCGGCGTCAAAGGTGCCGGTCACCGCGTTAACGGTCTCGATGGCTTCCAGAGAGGGCACATAGCCGGTAATGTGAGGCAGCCAGGGGTTGGTGGTGGTGATCCCGTCAATGCGCGTGGTGTTGATGCTGGTGCTGACGCCATTGACATTAAATGTTCGCGAGCGTGAGGGATTGGTCTGAATGGAGTGAGCTCTCTGCGGAGGCGAAAAACCGGGGAGGAACTTGAACAACTCCTGGTAGTTTCGACCCAGTGGAACCGGCAGGTTCTCCAGCTTTTCGTGCGTCATCTCCACTCGCACTTCGGAGGTGTCGGTTTGCAAAATGGCCGTTTCCGAGGTGACCGTCAGCGTTTCCGTCACCTCGCCGATCTCCAGGGTCACATCCACGCGGGCCAGCCTGTTTACCGTGACCGGCACATCCGTCTCCACGTACTCCTTGAATCCCGGCATGCTGACCTTCACGGTGTAGGTTCCAGGCGGCACCGTGAGAAGGCTGTAG
>JALLON010000358.1 GCA_027717925.1 Acidobacteria bacterium AH-259-G07
GCGACGTCCACCAGCAGCCGCAGCATTTGCTCCGACCACAATGCCGGCTCTCCCTCCAGCAGCAGGTCCAGATCTTCTCCGCAAAGCTGCCGCACCGAATCCTGTGAAGTGACCTGAGCCAGTGGAATCATGGGATGGCCCTGCACGGGATGACCTCCAATATGGGTCAAGATGAGCTGCACGCCGGTGGCTCCCAGACCCGTTAGACTTTCGACCCAGTGCTTCGTAGGGGTGTGCATCACGTAAAATCCTGCAGCCTCTGTCCTCTGTCCATAGGCCAGAGAAGCCTCTACAGAGGAAGCTCCCATGATTCCTTCAACATAAACGGAAGAGGAGAGCAGACTTGTGGCCTGGGGAACGACTACCGTGCCGCCGGCGCCCACCACGGTGCGGGTAAGCTCGACCAGGCTTCGCGCCGCCTCGACCGGGACAGCACCCGAAGCTAGTAGCCCCAGGCGCAGGAACCTTAATCCCACCGTTTCATAAAGCGGGGGCTTGATCCCGGATAAAGCAGCCTCGAACCAATTTTCCACCTTCTGCATCACCCGCTCTATTCCACCATCCAGCTGTACGCTGGCCCAGCCGAACTTCCCGGGATCGCGCTCCAATTGCTGGAGCTGGTTTCGCATGTAATCGTTGTGGGTTTTTTCACAGCCATGCTCCAGGAGCAGACCGAACCTTACCAGCGGATGGGTCAGGTATCCCAGCAAGGTGCGGGTATAGAGGACCTCTGAGGATCCACCCGAGACACCGCACCCTTCGGTATGCACCAGGGCTACAAAGCGGGAAAGATGCTGTTTTTGTCCAATTCCCTTGCCGTTGAGACGCCCGGCGATCATCCGGGCGATCTGGCCCGCGCACAGACTGGTGGGTAGAACAAGGCCGATCTGGTCGGTGGTATACCCGTTCCCCTGGCGGATGGCCTTGAAGGTCAGGCGGGAATCTGAAGCATCAACCTTAATGGGCAGGGGCTTCCCCGCGGGTTCCGGAGTTCGCAGCAAACGCTTGAGATTACGGGTGTCCGTCTGCCGCCAATCTCTCCAGATGGAGACCTGGTAATGTCCGGCCCTTTCTCCTTTGGTCCGAGCCCCTGAGGCCACCTCGATTGTCAGCTCCAACATGCGCCTCCCCAACTCCTGCATGGGCGTTCCCCCCAGGTATGCTCCAGCATTGACATCCATTTCCCGGGAGACCAGTTCATAACGCCGGGTTGTGCTCATGATCTTGACGGTGGGGACGAAAGGAAAATTGGTAATCGAACCACTTCCGGTCGTGAAAAAGATCATGTTGGTGCCAGCAGCCACCTGTCCTGCAACGCTTTCAAGATCGTTCCCCGGGCTGTCCATGAAGTAAAACCCCGGCTGGAGCATTCGTTCTCCATAGTCGATGACATGATCCAGCCGCACCTGGGGATGGAGTTTCATGGCGGCCCCAATGGACTTCAGGGCGATGTTGTAGAGTCCTCGAAACTTGTTTCCTCCTGAGGGATTACCCTCCGCAGTATGGCCGTGCCAGGCCATCCGCTCCTTGAATCGTTCCACGGTGCTCAGAAACCTGCGCACCGTATCCAGATCCCTAACGTTTTTCAAGACGTAGGACTCGGCACCGATCAATTCGTCCGTCTCGGCCAGATTAGCCGCTCCTCCATAGCGAATGATTTCTTTGGCGACCCAGGCTGCCAGCGGGTTAGCGGAGATTCCCGAAAACGCATCCGAACCACCGCACTGCAGGGCAATCTTCAGTTCGGCGATCGCTTCCTCGGTGCGCGGCATTCCATCAGCCCAATCCAACCACCCTCTGATGATTTTTTCCCCTTTTTCCAAACTGGCCTGGAAGCTTCCTCTCAGGGTCAAACGACGATGCAGAACTTCTTTCAGGGGATAGCCGTGCCCTTCCATGAAGTGCCGCAGCATCTCATTAGTCACCATTTCCGACCCGTAGTCGACGGCCAGTACGGCTCCCACATTGGGGTGGACCATGAAACCGGCAAGGGTACGCAGCAAGAATTCGAGGTTATTTGGTCGTTCCTCACTCCCACCTTCAGTATGCGATACACAGACAATACCGTCGATGTGTTCACAGGATGCCGTTATTCCTTTGAGCCGCTCACCCAGAACACGAGCATAACTTGAAGTCCGAGAGGTCGTCCCTAGGATGACAATGTAATTGCGGGTTCCCACGCCGCGGGCTGGGCTGCGGCGATATCCCATGAAAGTACGGATTTCGCCATGCGGAGGCACCTGTTGGCCCAGCTGGAAACGGCCTCCCTCTAAGACATAGGGTTGGAATTCGTCACGGAAGTTAGGTTCGGGAGGAAGTTCAAAGCTTGCGTTTCTTACCCTGAGCTCCTCAAGGATCTGCTCATTACAAACGTAATTGCCTGGGCTAATATGGCGAAGGGCCAGACCAAAAGGTAATCCCCAAGACAACAGCGCTTGACCGCAGGAAATGGGTCGAACGGCAAAGCGGTGTCCTTCCAGGACGCTATAATCCAAGTTAAAAGAGTTTCCGTTGAAAGTGATTTCTGTTCCCGCATCGACTCTTTGCAGGGCGATAGCGCAATTATCGGTGGACCTGGGCAAACGGCTGACTTGTTCGGAAGCGTACGCCGAAGCCATGCCTCATTTTAACAAAACTCGACCCTAACCATTACTTTGTCATTTTTTTCACACTCTTCG
>JALLON010000359.1 GCA_027717925.1 Acidobacteria bacterium AH-259-G07
GCATCGGCTTAGGGTGCACATAGACCAAATTCCGGTTTTCCCAGAAACGCGCAAGCTGTGCCGGCTGCTGGACCTTTCCCCGCTGGGATTGATCGGTTCGGGCAGTCTGTTGATTGCCTGTAAACCCGAGGTGTGTAAGAAGCTGGTCAGCAACCTGCGGGAGGCCGGGATCCAGGTGTCCC
Source organism: Acidobacteria bacterium AH-259-G07 (assembly GCA_027717925.1). Taxonomy (GTDB): domain Bacteria; phylum Acidobacteriota; class UBA6911; order RPQK01; family JADFOI01; genus JALLOL01. The sequence continues at coordinate 183 of JALLON010000359.1, forward strand.
GTATCGGCGAGGTCCTGGAAGAAGGGGTTGGAATCGAAGCAGTGAGTCAAAAGGACGGGCCGGTAGAATGGCCCCGCTTTGAAGTAGACGAAATCACTCGTGCCATCCAGAAAATGGGCAGGTCTTAGACGATGGCACGGGTGACTACAGCGAAACAGGCATGAACACTGCGTTTCGGAGAGTGTAGTCGGTGTAAGTCACCTATAAAGGGTAGGAAGCGATGATCAGCGACAATTAAAATTCCCGGTCGGGAAAAATAATTGTTGTTGAACAATGGGAGCTTCTTCCAAGATTGCATTTAGGCTTGGCGTTTCGTAATGCCCTGGACAGTGCCCGACTATCCAGCTTACTTCAACTCTACCAAAATTAACTCAAGAGGTTTGTCGCTCAAATTTTCAGGCAGGTGTTCCATTTCTGAGAAGGCAAGGGTTTGCCCAGCCTCCGCCCTGACCTCCTCTGTTTTCCCGTCCGGGTAAGTGAATTTCACTTGTTGGTCTGTGAGGAAAACTGCCAGACTTGCCGGATGGCCGTGCATTACGGATATTTCGCGGGGCCCATAGCTGATCCGCAGCACTCTCACCCGGTCATTCTCGAACTCCACCTTATAGTGGTCTGGATCAACGTTGACGGGGTCTTGGCCGATTGCAGACATAATTCTCTCCTCCTTGTTGCCTTCAATACAGGGTTGATTGTCTCCGTCATCCTATGCCCAGCATGAAATAGTGTCAAACTAAAGTCGTGAGGCTTTGAAATAGTGCCTTTAGGGGTCAGACCTTGAGTTTTTTGTTTTAGGGCCCAAAAACGAAAAACTCAAGGTCTGCCCCCTTCAACCCGGAGTGAATCCAGAAAAAGCAGAAGCTGGCGGGCGCCCCGGTGCCGGGGATCGGATTGAAGCGCCGCGCGAGCGGCCCGCTCGGCTTCTTCGAGCCGGCCCAGGTCCCGATATACCGTGGCCAACGCAAAAGGGTATTCGGCGCTTGAGGGTTCTAAGGCCGCCGCCCGTCCTAGCGCGTCGACTGCTTCAGTCTCACGTTTCTGGCGATGAAGCGCCAGGCCCAGGTTGTACCAGCCTCGTGCAAATCCCGGCTCAAGTGAACACGCCTCTTGCAGGGCCTGGATTGCCCCATCCCAGTCTGTCACTTCGGCTCGAGCCAGTCCCAGCAAGTAACGCAGGTGCGCGGAAGCTGGAAACCTGGCGCATCCCTCCCGTAAAGTCGCGACGGCTTCGGCCGTTCGTCCCGCCTGACTCAATGCAATGGCCAGCGACTCCCACAGCGGCTCTGCCCCCCGATCCCACAGCAAAGCGCGCCGAAAGACTTTAATCGCTTTTTCAATCTGGTCACGCTCTTGAAAAAAATTGCCGAGCAGCAGAGCTCCAGCGGGTTGGTCTTCTCCTAACAGGAGCTGGACCTTTAGTTCTTGCAAAACGGGGCTCTCAGCAGGAAGGGTCCCCCGAAGAATCCAGGCAGAGCGAATGCGAACCGCACGCACCGGATCCTCCAGCAGAGGTCTCACCAGTTTGACAGCCTCCTGTCGTGCAGCTTCCAATGCACTAACAGCCATGGCACGCACCAGAGGATCAACGTCTTTGAGCAGGTGAACGATGGCGTTTCGGGCCTGCGGCAGATGGATCCATCGCTCAAGCAAACCTGCTGCAACCGCCCGCCAGGCTGCGGAGGGATCATCCAGCGCTAACTTTGCCAGTTCCGGAACCGCCGACGGATCATCCTCCCGCACACGCGTCATCACCCGCGCCCGCTGCCCGGTGCGCCGTTTCAAAGGGGAACCATACCAACGGCCTACTGCCGTCGCTGCCCACTCGGCCGATTGGTCAGTATGACAACGATTGCAGGCGTTTGGGATTCCCGCCAGAACAGTGAGCTGCGGGTCCGGGATAGTAAAGCCGTGATCGTGGCGAGGCTGGCGCTGCATGTACACGGTGACGGGCATATGGCAGCTCACGCACCATCCTCCAGGTTGATCCAGCCGGTGATGGCTGTGGCCGGCAGGATCGATCTTCCCCTCATGGCACTCCAAACACAAGGCGTTTCCTTCGGCCCTCAAACCAGCCGTGTGAGGCTCGTGGCAATCGACGCACACCACATTCTCTCGGTACATTCGGCTCAGGAGAAAGGACACATATTCGTAATCCTCTTCGTGAACCTGTCCGTCCGGATAATAGACATCATTGTCGCCGGGGATCTCAGGAAGGTAGTGATCGAGAAAAAGATCCCCAGGGAGAAAATTACCGGTCAGTTCGAGGCGGCGCGCATGGCACGAACCGCACATGTCGACGACGCGTTTCGGCTCTATTTTCCGCAGCGTTGGGTCCGGTTTTTGATTCGGATATCGCTGCTGCCAGAGGATGTGTTCCCTGGCCGGACCGTGGCAGGCTTCGCAGCCGACGCTGAGCTCCTCGAAACGCGTGGCATAACTGTCAGTTTCCGGGGTGTAGTTCTTCTTCAGTCCGGTGTTGTGACAGG
>JALLON010000036.1 GCA_027717925.1 Acidobacteria bacterium AH-259-G07
GAAGATTAGAGTGTGGCGATCGATTCCGTAGCGCCAGGTGAGATCAATCTCCGATCCTACTCTTTTTGAACTCGCCGGTGCTCCTTCGCGCAAGATAGCACCGCCTGCGTTGTAGAGGGCATCACGGTCCTGAGCTCGCCAGAAATAATGACCGTCGATCCTGATGCTCATCCCTCGCATCGGCTGAAAGGAGACCCCCTGGCTGAGATCGACGATATTCTTGCGGCCCACTGCATCGATGAAGCCGAAATAGGCGTGCCCGAGTGGGAAAAGCTGGTCAAAAGTCTGCACTGTATTGTCAAACGGGTCTTCATCACCACTGGCAAAATCGAATCCCAGGTATAGTCGAGGTCTGATCTTCACAGCGTTAAGGGCGTAGCCCAGCTGGCTGGCCACCATGAAGGCTTCAATGTCTCGACTGGCGTTGCGGCCGAACTGGTAGGCGGCTTCCAGGTCAAAGTCCCAAGGCTGTTGGGTTGACTTGCCACCCAGACGGCTGCCGATCGTGTGTCGCTGCTCACCGGGCGCGACGCCGGCTAAAGCAGTACCCTCTCGCTCCAGTCCCAGCCAGTAGACATCGAGAGTCAATGGAGTGTGCGGGAGCCGGCCGCTGGCATGAAGGCCGAAGAAGTCAGTGCCCGAGTCATGATTATTGAAGGCATATTTGCGCAGCCTGACAAAACGGCTCCAGAATCCGTCAACTCGCCATGATCTGAAGCGCAAGATGCCGCGAAACCCGTCGAACATCCGGGGGCGGGTGTTCGACCAATCCAGAGGACTCACTAGGCGCTGCTTGCCGAACTGCAGCTCCTGGCGGCCCACTCGGAAGGTGAGTGACGCGTCATTTTTCAGAGGCAGATCCAAATCGAGAAAGGTGTTTTGCAGATCAGCCGAATCGACGTCCAGGGTGCGCAGCCCTCCCGGCAGCTCGCGCCCCCTGGCCAAAGCACTCTTGCCCTCCACAAAAAGTCTCACCTGCGATCCAAGGTGCAGGTCACTGTGAAGTCGTACTCGCAGTAATCCGAAGGTATCGTCGAAGAAGTCAGTGTCCCCGAAACCAAAGTCCGACCAGGATTCGGAGCGGATTCGGAACTGCCCCCCGAAGCTGAGGTAAGTATTCCCGTCGTCGCTGAGCGGAATGAATTTTAAGGAATGCCAGGGATCATCGCCGTTTTGGCGGCGCAGCAATGACCAGTCTTCTTGGTAGCGAAGATTTTGATAGCTGGGAGGAGCACTTGAGCCGGCCTTAGATTTTTCAGCCGGCTGGATTTTCTTATCCTCCGTAACGGGCCGAACAGCCCGCTCACAAGACTGCTCCGGGCGATTTTCCTCCTCATGGACTGCCCGCTCGGCCACAATCTCCGAGCCCCACAGAATTCCGTGGAATAAAAGGACCAGGATAGTCCAGCGCTGTATGCTCTCCCTCCTATCCATTGCCAGCACAATGTCCTTTATTGAAGCAAGAACGACACCAGTGACGGTGAAGTAATCCGACTCCTCTCAAGCGGGGCAAAAACCCCGTCAATTGGGGAAAAAGACTTCTTGTGTAAGTGACCGCTCTGGTCAGGAAACCGACAGGATCCGTAACCCTGAGAAAATCGAACCGATGGTAGTCGCTGTCCGCGGTCACAATCTGGCGAATCCCGTATTCCCGGGCAAGCGCCTCTTGGCCATAATGAAAAGCGAAGCGGTGCCGGGACATCCGGAGCAGGTCTTGCCGCACCGCTATTTCGGTGGATCACAGACTGCGGTTGGCTAGAAGGCAAAGTCAAGCCCCACTTGGTAAATGTTGTTGGAAAAATTGTTGAAGTAGTGCTGGCTTTCGAACACTAGCTTGACGTTGGCCCGGAGCAGGAGGGTGACGTGAGGAATGATCCGCCGGATGGTGGGAAGTTCATCGAAAATAGCTGCTCCGGCCTGCCTGACGGGCTTAAACTCGGCCACTTCGTAACGGAGTGCCGGAATCACCCAGGGCAGCAGCACGTAGTCCGCTTCCACAAACCAGGAATTCATTTTCATTTCAAGTAAGCCGTCGTGGGAGGGCTGCTGGTTGCGTCCCCACATGTAAGCTCCAAAAAGGTTGATATCCCGGAACCAGATATCGATGTCGGCGCCCCAGCGCAGGTAGTCTTCATCTTCCAGCAGACCCGGTCCGCCCCGGGTTTTCCCTCGAATGCCGAAGGTCCCAATGCGGATCGAGTCGTCGACCCAATTGTCGGTTATCTGGAGTGCCGCCTGCTCGGAGCCGGGACCGGACCTTCCCGTCAGACCCAGCCCGAAAAACTTATAGGCGGCCCTCCAATAAACATCCTTGCTGGAGTTGTTGTCCAAAAAACGCAGGCCGTGGCCCTGGCCATGATCATCTGCGCCGGGTTCATCTCCATGTTCAGCTTGAAGCGGAAGTATGCCGTTGTTTTGGGCATGCTCATCTCCGTGCTCGTCTGCCATCTCCATGGGTCCGGGTGCCAGTGTAAAGCCTCCCAGGCCGTTTCCGTTGACGATGCCGAAGCCGTAGGTTAGCCCCCCTCCGCCCGGTCCGCTGTTCGCACCCCAGACTTCGACGCCGCGCTGAGCACTGGCAAAGGAGAACACGTCGCTGCCGCCGTGGGCATGGCGAATTTCCACCTCACCAGCCAGAGCCGAATCAATGCCGGCTTGCAGGTTATTCATTAAGTAGTTTGTCTTGAGCAGACGGCGGTGAGAAGAAAAGGGAACAGCCCGAAGCTCGAAGCCACCGAATTTGACGTTGAAAAGGCTGTTTCCCTTTATTGCGTCGAATTGCCCAAAAAGGCGATGCAGCCCTCCAAACTCGTTTTCATCGAGCAGCGTAAGTGAGGCGAAAAAGGAAAGATCCTCGCCAAAAGTACCTCCAGAGAAGAGCTCGACTTCCTTGGGAGTTGCGAAGTCGCTGCTGACCGCTTCGCCAGGTCGCATATCAAAGCGATTGGTGATCAGCAGGCCAACTGGGGGTAGCGCTGGGATGTCTGACGGCCAGATGGTTTTCGGCCACAGTCTTTTCCAACTAGGAGATCCGAGCGACACGGGCTTTTGCTGCACGACTTCTTCATCTCCGGCCGGAAACCGGTAGCCGTTGTTGCGAAAGGCCTCACCGAAGGCATTTAGCTTGGGAAAGGCCACGTGGCAGGTTTGGCAGCTCGTTTCATACTTGCGAGCGAAGGCCGGGATAGCCCGCACTTCCTGGGTCATCGCCAGGAAAACCAGTGTAAGCAAGAGAATTAGTAGTGTTGTAAAGATGATGTATTGTTTTCCCTTCATTGTTGACCTCCTTTCATTAGGAATTAGGGCGTGTTGGAAAACCCATTTAAATCAACGTCATCAAAATGAAATCTCCACAGTATTTGTTTGGCCCGCTATCACGGTGACTTCCTGTTCCCGCTTTTTTAACTTTCCTTTGACGTCTTGGACCACCACCAGGGTGTACGTCCCCGGGGGGACGTTTCCGATCTTGAATTCCCCCGGTGAAGGATGATCAACAATCGCAAAGAAAGGATGATCAAAGACCAGGGCAAAGGCGGACATCTCGCGGTGGAGATCGCACAAGATCAGGTATTCTCCGGTTCTTGGGGGCGACCACTCACTCGTCCCTTTGATCCCTTGAACTTGATTGAACATGCTCCTTCTTCCCCAATAGAGGTGCACATTGTGACTGAAGGAGTCACTGTTCCCGAAGACAACTCTCTGCCCCTTTTGAACGGGCAGCAGATGGGGAATGAACCTCTTTCCTTTCTGATCCAGCACCGCCACTGCTTGGGGCAGGGCAAACTGCCCTTTTATTCCCTTGAGATAGACGATCGAGTTTTCGTCTTTCCTGCCTCTAGTGAGTTGGATCTTTCCGGTCAGGGTACCGGTCCTCGAATCCGCTAGGAGCGAAACAGTAAGTAATAGGGTGAGACTGCTGACGGCAATTGACATTTTGATGAGTTTTCTAATCATCTTTCTGGACTTCATTGTTTTTCCTCCTGTGTTGTGGGGTCTGCACGTACCGTTCCACTTCAGCCGTTACCAGTAAATCTTTGTGGATAAACGATTTATCAGTGACGAGTAGTAAAACTCCGGAACAGATGTGTCCCAAACGGGCTACAGAAGGAGCAACGAGATTCGTCTACATAAGTGCCAAACTGTCTGCGGCTTGGGACTCCCGCCCCCCTGATTGATAACGCTAACTGACTACCGATGAATGAGTTATCAGAGCTCAGATAGAAGAACTCAGCAATGTGTCACAAATGGGTTACAACAGAGAGGGCTAAATGTAGCGAATGGTTTACAAAAGTTTCGCTGACTTCTCCGGTTTGCCACAAGAAGACATTGCATGGTCGTTCATGCGATGATGACCTATCTCTGAGCCACCGTTACCTCATTGGCATGGAGTATGGCTTGTAGGGTGCTTGTTTGCCCAGATCTCAATACAAGCTCCTGTGAAATAAAACCGCGATGTTCACACCAAAAGTTCAGGGAGTAGACGCCAGGAACTACACCGGCAATCCGGAAAAACCCACGACTGTCCGTAGAAGAGAAATAAGGGGTTTCCAGGACCAGAATATGAGCTGACATTTCGAGGTGGACGTTACACAGCAATTCCACTACACCTGGCTTATCAAAGGTGACAGTGCGCACGACTCCAAATGGATACGTGCCCAGATTGAACATCCGCGTCTCTGAAGCTGAGAACACGTTGTGCCGAATCCGGTCGCTATTCGGAAAAGCAACAGTGGTGCCACGAACGATTGGTAACACATGAGGTGTGAAACGGAGACGTCGTTGATCCAGTAGAACAGGATCCTTTGGCGGCTCTAACTCCGTGGGCTGATTTCCCGTAAGGAAGACAACAACATTTTCCCTCGGAGCACCCGGTGTGCAAACCGCAATCCCTTCGATTCGGGCGGGCTGGCCCGGGGCCAATATCCCGGCCAGAAGTGCCACGAATAGAAGCATCCACCTCATGATTCTTTCTTCTCCCTCCATGGTGCCCTGCCGGAAAGCGACCTGGGGATTCTAGCCTTGCGCCGTCTAGAACAGGCACGTTCCGTACCAACATATGGTGGATACTATATATTCTTCATTTTCAGCCTCGTTATTAGAAATCTAGGAAGATTCGGAGTGCCTTGTGTCACACAGTTGTGACGGACGGGGGTGGATTTGTGTCACTAACTGGTGACACTCAGTCTTCTTTGAAATCAGAGGAAGTGATCTTGTATTTGCTCATCAGTCGATGGAAAGCGGGCCTGCTCATTCCGGAAAAACGAGCCGCCTCGGTTACGTTTCCCCCAGTTCGGCTCAACATCTTGCTCAGATAGCTGCGCTCGAAATCTTCGATGAGCGAGTGTTTGGCCCGTTGAAAGTCACCACCGCTGGCTGATTTTTTTTCTTCGACGGCGGACAAGATGTGTGCCGGCAAATCCTGCGGCAGGATTTGCGTTGATTCGGTTAGAGTGCAGGCGCGTTCGATGACATTTCGCAGTTCCCGTACGTTTCCCGGCCAATCATATTCCTCGAGAATAAGGAGTACCGCGGCCGAGACACCTTCCACATTTTTAGATACCTTCGGGGAGAACAGGTCAAAAAAGTGATTGGCCAGCAGGGGCACGTCTCCTTCACGCTCTCGCAGTGGGGGTACGCTAATCCGCACCACGTTGATACGAAAATAGAGATCTTCGCGAAACTGCTTCTCCTGAATCATGGCCTCGATGTCTCGATGCGTCGCTGCAAGGATGCGTACATCCACAGGTCTTTCCTGGTTTCCTCCCAGTCGGCGCACGCAGCCCTCTTGCAGTGAGCGCAGTAACTTCGCCTGGAGGTTCGGGGACATCTCACCAATTTCATCCAGGAGCACGGTCCCGCCTGAGGCAATTTCAAACAGACCGGCTTTGCTTTGCACGGCTCCGGTGAAAGCGCCCCTTTCGTACCCGAAAAGCTCACTTTCCAGCAATGTTTCAGGAAGGGCTGCACACTCTATTGCCAGGAAAGGCTTCTCCTTGCGTAAGCTGTTTTCGTGGATTGCGCGGGCGAACAACTCTTTTCCCGTGCCGCTCTCCCCATAGATCAAAACGGGCACGTCAACCTCGCAAACCTTGTGAAGTTTAACCAGGGCTTCTTTCAAGGCCCGACTCCTGCCCACAATCTCTTTGGCTCGAAAAGATTCGCTCAGTTTTCTCTGAAGCTTTTGATTCTCATCTTGTAAAGCCTTGAAGCGGAGGGCGCGCTCGACCACAAGCAACAGGTCATCCATCTTGAAAGGTTTTCGGACGAAGTCAAAGGCACCCGAGCGAACCGCTTGAAGGGCATTTTCTACCGAAGCATAAGCAGTAATCATCACAACCAGTTGATCTTTCTTGATCTCATGGAAACACTTCATCAACTGCAGACCATCCATCCCTGGCATCTTGAGGTCGAGGATGACCAAATCATGGCAATGTCTCCGATAAACTTCCAGAGCCTCCTCTGGCCGATCCGACGTATCCACCTGATAGGACCCAAAGGAGAGCATTTTTCGACAGGTTTCCAGCATGTCCCTGTCGTCATCCACCACCAGGATGTGGGGGGTGGTCTGTTCACTCATGAAGCTCCACCTCCTTCAGCGACAGGAAGTGTGATGGTAAAGCGTGTACCTAGGCCGGGCTGACTCTCAACCAAAAGCTGACCCCCATGGTCTCGCACGATGCTATAACTCACGGACAGCCCCAAACCGGTCCCTTGCTCTTTGGTCGTAAAGAAGGGATCAAAGACATTCTTGAGATCTTCGGCTGGGATGCCGACACCGTCATCTTCAACGGTGACTTCCACTAACGAGTGTGAGGAGTTTATCCGCGTCCAGAGACGAATCGTTCCCCCATCCTGACAGGCATCTATAGAGTTGTTGATCAGATTGACCAAGACCTGCTGCATGCGATCCCAATCGATTTCAACTGGAGCGAGCGCAGACAATTGCGTCTGTAAGGTCGAGTCCCGAGACTCTGCTCGCGGTTCCATCAGTTCAGCGGTCTGGGTCACCAAGGCATTCAGATCGTGAGTCTGGCGATCAAGCGGGTGAGGACGGGCAAAATCCAGCAGGTCAGAGATGATTTTTCCTGCCCGCGCTGCGTTGTGTTGAATAACCTCCAGATCCTCTACGAACTCGTCCACCCTCCTTTGCTTGGCCAGGGCAGCGAGATAGTCAGCCCGCCCCAGGATAACCCCAAGTGGGTTGTTAATTTCATGGGCAACACCACCCGCCATTTCCCCCAGCGCTGCCAGTTTGGCCGCCTGGAGCAGCTGCTGGTGGGTCTCTTCTAACTCATCATACTGCTTGCGGATGGTGGCATCGGCCTGGGTAACGATAATCCCAACCACAATCCCACTGGCGATAACAATAACCGTAAAGGCGGAAAAAATTATCATGATTTGGTGAGCTATCACCTTATTCATCGAGACCAACGACTTGTTGAGCTCGACCCAACCGGCAACCTGATCACTGCCATAGATCGGCGCTGAGAAACGTAGCATGTTTCCTTCGATCGCCGGTTCAAATGAAAGTTTGCGCTCGAGAGATCTTTCCTCTATGGCATGCTCAATGAGTCCGTTTGAATCAATGATCATATTCAATTGGAGCCGGTTCAAGCGAACTGCTACACGCTTCAAATCAGAGATATTTCCGAAACCCGTGACAATGCTCTTGGCAATCTCCTGGTTGCTCAGGACCTCCCGGTCATCGTCGCCTTGGTTGTGAAAATACATGACATGACCCTGTAAAAATTCCATGAGGTCCTCAACTTCCCGAGCCGCAAAAGACACGTGCTGCTGTCTCTGCACTCCTGCCACCAGGAAGATAATGAACCCTGCCAGCAAGATGAAGGTCAGATTCAGCCGAATGAAGAACTTCACGAATAAGTCCCCACTATCCGATTCGACAACATGGGCCAGGACAATGAGCGAACCAACGAGAGCCAAGTGTTGGCCTATCCAGAAAGCCGTGTTCAGGGACTCGTTCGCGCCGCTTTTCAAGAGGAAGGCAAGAAAAAAACTGGCTGAAAATCCCAAAAACAGCACAAAAAGAAAAAGCCCTGCTTTCCGGTCACGGTCGCCCGTTAGCAAAACGATGATAAAAAGGCCAAAGAGAGCGGAAATTGCCAGAAAGTGAGGACCTGAAGGGGTCTGTCCCTGATTTATCAGATGGGTGATCAAGTGAACCAGGGCAAGCGCAGCTCCTGCAAGGAAAAGAAAGGTCAACGGGCTTTTGAAAGACGAGGGAGGATTGAACGCTGCTCCCAATAGCAAAGCCCCCATGAAAAAGAAGCCACATGCAACATTCTCGGGATCTTGCTGTAGTAATCTGTGCTGGTAGTAGAACTCGTAAAAATTGAGAGACGAGCACAGAAAGAAAGCAAATGCCAGATTGCAAAGGGCTGCTAGGAGAATAACCGAGCTCGCCCTTTTCCGAAGCCGACGGTTCCAGTAAAGCACCCATACCAATACAAAGGCCAAAAGAGCGCTAAGAATCGACTCGAAGGAGTAGAGCACAAAAACGTTTTCAGGAGTGATCTGGAGCATTGTTTATCTACCGGCAAAGCAACATTCTCACCTCAACATTATGCCAGAGTCGAGGTAGGTCTTGAAATCACAAGGACCTCCACATAACTGGTCCTGGAGTACCACATTGGGCCTCTTGCCTCATTCCAAGCCGTGAACCTGGGTGATATCCCCCATAGAAGCAACTTCCTCTGTCGCCGCTCGGAGACGCCCGTGCAGGTAGACTTCGGTGTCGACAACAACTGCCGAGGCGCCGAAGCCTTCGTCAAGCGAATTGACCGCTAGAATCATGAACTCAGGTCCATGTTTCAGCACAACCGTGCAATGCCATTGTGATCTCCGTCGGATTTTTTACTGGGAACACGCCTTTCCACTGAGCGCTTCGCGGCCTTCTTTGAGAAGCCAGGGAACCATTGCCAGCCCGGCGATTGGATCGGCCCACCACCACCCGAAGGCTGCATTAAGGCTCAGGCCGAGGAGAAGGGCAACAGAGAGAAGTGAACAAGCCAGGGTTTGTTTTGAATCACCCAGCATGGCTGCACTATCGAGTGCTTTGCCGGTCTGATATTTTTTGTGGGCCAGGACCGGCATAACGATAAGTGAGAGGACAGCCAACAAAATGCCTAGTGGGCTTGGATCTGGCTGTTCCTGAAGCCAGAGCTTACGAATGGATTCCACGCCTATGTATGTCGAAAGCAGGATAAAAGACCATCCCACGTAACGAAGAGCGCGTGATTCCAAAGTGGCATGTTCTCTCCGGCCTTGTGCTTCACAGCGGAACCGCCACAGTACCACTAGACCAGAAAGACTCTCCACAAAGCTGTCTAGTCCAAAACCGATGAGGGCAATCGAGCTGGCAATGCCTCCCAGAACCACAGACACTAGGCCTTCCAGGATGTTATAGGTAATGGTAAAGTATTCCAGGCCGATTGCACGTTGGACTCGATCCGTGCGACTCGGCACGATGGGGACCTGTAGCTCAGTCATCAGCAACGATTCCTTATGCTAAGCAACCAGCGTTCTTTCGATCCTAATTCTTTTGCACTCTTTCCCTTCGAAGGAATCACTTTTTCTGCTCAGCGAAAGGATTTGCAGAAGAAGCGAATGTCTCCGTTTTCAATCTGTTCAGCCATGATTCCGGTTCGTAAATCTTTCGCCAGAACAGTTCATAGGCCACCTCATCCATCGGTCGCTTGAGTTGGAACTGGAAATTCCGGATACTGCCCGAGTGGGAGTGTTCGCGGACAGTAATGCGAAAATGGGAACTGGACATGCGACCAAGGCTCTCAATGTCTTCAATGGGCCAGAAACGACCGTGCTCAGAATTAGAGGAAGCGTAATAGACACCCTTTCGGCTGAATAGCAATTGACCTTCACACCCTGTGCCGAGAGTGTGTCCGTGCTTGACGGGAACCATGTAAAACGCATCATCAGGACCAGTGAAAACAGCAGACACCAGTGCAGTGGGAAGCCGCTCACGCAAAACATGCACGACGTCAGCGCTAATCTCTCCGTCGATCAACTGGAACTTATATACTCGCTCCCGATTGAGTTTCCACCAGACGTCTTCGTAGGTGCGAATGTAGATTCTCTGCGGCGACTCGATCTTCACTTCCTGAATATCGGCATAAGACCACCGACGAAAGTGGTCGTCGTCCTTCTCTGAGTTATAGGCAATACCTTCTTGGTCAATTGTTAGATCTCCGAGTCCTGCTCCCCAGAAGTGGTCGTGCTTGACCGGAAACTGGAAAACCGTATTGTCGCCGGCCATGAGGGACGGGCAAAACGATAAAGTGATAGTTAAAACTGAAAGAAAGAAGGTCTTCATATACTTATCCTCCAAAGCGTAAAGCCTGGTCTCGTTACTTAAGAAAAACGAAGCCTAACAGCTCCTCCAATCGAGCCAGGTTCTGAAAATAATCGCGAGTTTCTTCATGGTATTGAAGTTCATAGTTCAGCACAGTAAGCGCGTTGTCGATCAAAGCGAGAAAGTCGACGCTACCTACCTCGTAGGCGGATAATGCCGAGTCCAGTGATGCAATGGCTTGAGGAATGATTCCCTGTCGATACAGCTGTATCAAACGCTGTGCAGTGCGGGCCCCAATATAAGCGTCCTTGATGCTAAAGGTCACTTGCTGGAGCTTACTCTGGTAGCTATAGCTTGATCTTGCGAGCTCTTCAACATTTTCCTCCACCCCAAGGCGCTCCTTTCTCCAGAAATACAAGGGTATTTTGAGTCCCAGACGATACTCATACATGTGGTCAAATGGTCCAAATACATCTCGGTTCCATCTTCAAAGATGATGTAGACGTAAGAAAAACCGAACTGGGAGATGCCGCGGACCAGCTGGACGTTGGGCGCGGAGAGCATGGCTGTCACGATCGGATACGTGATCTGGTCTTCCACCAGGTCAGGGCTGCGCCCCGGCCATTCCGTAAACACAATGACCTGGACATCAGAGAGATCCGGGATCGCGTCCAGCGTGACATTGTAGAGAGCCCACAGGCCCCAGGCTGTGGCAAACGTCATGACCAGAAAGACCAGGAACCGGTTTCTGGCGCTGAACTGAATGATTTTCTCGATCATTTGTTTCAACTCACAAAAGTTGCCCTGCCGAGCCGGCTTCTCACTCTCAAGTGAATCCAACTGCTCTGGTCAGAGTGTCAGCCGATCAGCGTGGTTTTGGCGTCTCCCAGCTCGCCTCCACTCCCTGCACCTTGCTTTCCGCATCAATCAGAAAGTTGGCTGCTGAGACAACCTTTTCACGGGGCCGCAAGCCTTTCAAAATCTCGTAGTAGCCGCCTGCCTTGGCGCCCACTTTCACCCGCCGCAACTGCATTTGGCCCGAGCCAAGGTCTACGAATACCAGATCCCTTTTCCCCGTCCTCAAGACCGCACTTTCGGGGACCGCGACATGCCTCCCTAAAGGAACTTTCATTTCCGCGTTGGCGTACATCTCCGGCTTGAGCTTCAGATCGCGGTTCGGGAACTCTAAGCGCACTCTCATGGTTCGGGTCTTTTCATTCAGGTGCGGATACAGATAGGCCACCCTTCCTCGGAAGATCCGACCGGGATAGGCCGCGGTTGTCATCACCACCAGTTGGCCTTTCCATACGTGGGGAATGTCGTTTTCATAAATTTCGACCTGAGCCCAGATCCGGCTGTAATCGGCAATGGTGTAAACGTTCGTTTCAGGAGTCACGTACATGTTTGCAAAAGCATTTCTCTCAGTGACATGACCAGTGACCGGAGAGTGAATGATCAGGTATTTTTGCACTTCGCCCGTTTTCTCAAGGTCCTGAATCTGCTTCTCGGTGATATCGAAAAGCTGGAGCCGGCGGTGGGTTGCCTGAAACAGCGACCGGGCTCCATCGGAGACGTGTGCAAAAGGGCTGCTGGAGAGGTCTTCGGCAGTCCTTAAAGCCAGCAGGTACTCGTCTTGAGTCGCAACCAGCTCCGGGCTGTAAATCGAAAAAAGTGGATCTCCCTTCTCCACGTGTTGCAGTGTGTAATTCACGAAGACCTCGTTGATCCATCCTTTGATCTTGGTGCGCACATGCTGGATGCGAGTCTCATCCAGTTCTAGAATTGCGACGGTGCGGATTACCTTCTCTAGAGGGCGCACTTCCACAGGAGTTGTGTGCACGTTGATCAGCTGCTGCCGGCGAGGATCGACAGTGAAAGTGGATTGATCAGCTGCGATCTGCTCGCCGGAGTTCGTCGACACATTGCCCGAAGTTGCAGGAGAGGTCTTTGTGACAGGAACCAGGTCCATAGCACATATAGGACAGGTTCCGGGTTCCTTCATTCTCACCGAAGGGTGCATGGTGCACGTCCAGTACTTGATGTCTCGGTGCTCGGCTTTGACGGGAACAAGCTGATGCTCACCCGTAAACGTTTCCCGTAACCACGATGCCGCTGCCTGGCTCCAGAAGTAGGCCAGGGCACCAGCGAAGATGGTACTGGCAAGGATTAGACTGATAGATAACTTCTTGCTCATATTCCTCGGTAAACCTTTCTCACCATTAAACTGGGTAAAGGGAGGTGGGCCAAAGCCCACTCACCGCTGAGCAGTCCGCGAAAGACTGTCAGATCAGTTCAAAGAGTTTGGAGAACAGCTTCCCTCAGACGGGAAGGAAATCGAAAACGGGAAAGGAATTAAATAAGGAAAGAAGCGTTTAGAAGATACACCTCTCCTATAGGGAGTTTGTTGTGAAAATCGAGCCTCGAAGCCTCGTGAATCAAATGAAGTTGAGGACTTAGTGGCAGCATCAAATGCTGGACCAAAATGGCAGGTGTACTGGAAGAGAATTCCGGCCGTACCTTTTCAAGAACTGCTGGAAATTCGTCCCGTCCAAACTGGCACATTTTCTTGCAATGATCGGCACCCTCAGAAGTCCCAGCCATTTGAGTTACGCACTCAATGTCCATGAAGCCGCAGCACGCAGAAAGGCCAATGCCCAGCAGTCCGAATACAAGTAAAACTGTCAGGGTGAAAGTTCCAACCTTACGTATCGTACTCATTGTAGAGCTAGAGTGTCTGTTTCTTCAAGTTTGTTAGTAACAAAAGAGGTAAGAAGGACAACCCTGGGTCAAAGGTTACCTTATGCGCTTTTTCCAATTCTTTCTCCTCTGTGGCTGTCATTTGGCTCACCTGGCTGCCACGGCCCATAGGCACCAGAAAAAAGACTTCCCAGAAGACCACTCCCAGGTTGCGAACCAGATCAGCCATGGCCTGGAAATGTTCCTGGTTCACGGCGCTGAAAGTGGTGTTGATCTGCAAAGGCAAGTTCAGCTCCTTGGCGTATCGCGCTCCCCGCATGGTGAGGTCAAATGCTCCCGGTACACCGCGAAAGCTGTCATGGACTTCAGGATTAGGACCGTCCAGACTGAGGGCCATCTGATCCAGTCCCGCATCTTTAAGCCGCTGGACCAAGGTACGGGTCAGGAGCGGAGTCGCCGCAGGGATTGTGGCCATCCTCATTCCCAGACGACTTCCATGGCATACCAGATGACACAGATCGCGGCGCTTGGCCGGGTCGCCACCCGAGAGCACGCAGATGGGAGTTCCCATCTCAGCCAACTGGTTCAGGAGTTTGAACCCTTCCTGAGTTGTGAGCTCTCCCGGCAGCGCTGCAGAAATAGCTTCAGCACGACAGTGACTACAGGCCAGATCACAAGCTCGCGTAATTTCCCAGATAGCAACAAAAGGCGTTTTCTCAAAGTCAACTGCCGAAGGGTGCACTCGTGGGTGTCCATTCTTCTCCTCAGACATCTTTGTCATGCCCCCTTTAAACGGTGTTGAAGTTCCTCACACCGAAGTTCGAAGCCGCGAGCGTTCGTTCTATCCTGACACAGACTCAAATACGCCTCCCTTATCAGCCAGCCTTTTATTCAAGCAAGATCTTGACCAATCGCCCCTGACCGGTGAAAAGAGGTTTGCTGTTGTGTTTGAGAAGGCGAGTGGCTCCATATACTGGGTTAAATCACCCATAATGGGGATTTTAGCCCATTGCAAGGCTTGGGTAAACCAATCTTTTCAATAGGTTTCCCGGAGGGGATCCATCCCAAGACTAAGAAAATCTGTGGTATAGATGTTGCAGAAATAAAGGAGAGGATAAGAAAGTTAGGAGATGTCTTCCTCGGCACTGATCTTCATTCATGTAATCGGCATTGCAGCTGTTTTCGCATGCGGGTTTATGCTGGGATTACGCAG
>JALLON010000360.1 GCA_027717925.1 Acidobacteria bacterium AH-259-G07
GGAAATCTCCGTAACAGGAATCTCGCCCTGCAACGCCTTGGCTAGACCAAAGTCCAGGATCTT
The DNA here is from genome assembly GCA_027717925.1 of Acidobacteria bacterium AH-259-G07. Classification (GTDB taxonomy): domain Bacteria; phylum Acidobacteriota; class UBA6911; order RPQK01; family JADFOI01; genus JALLOL01. The sequence continues at coordinate 64 of JALLON010000360.1, forward strand.
AACCATTCCCTCTGGGGTGATCTTCACATTGGCAGGTTTTAGGTCACGGTGGATGACTCCTTTCTCATGGGCCGCTTCCACTCCTTCGGCAATCTGACGGCAAACTTCCAGGGCTTCTTCAACAGGCAGTGGGCCTTTAGTCAATCGCTGAGCTAGAGTCTCACCTTCTACTAACTCTAGAACAAGAAAATGAAGGCCATCCGCGTGCTCGAAGCTGTGGATCGCAGCAATGTTGGGATGATTCAAAGAGGCCAGCAGCTGCGCCTCTCGTTCGAAGCGGGCCAATCGCTGAGGATCTTGGGTGAACTGCTCAGGCAGGACCTTGATGGCGACTTGGCGCTTTAGAGTGGTGTCCTCAGCCCGATAGACTTCTCCCATGCCTCCTTCGCCTAGCTTCTCTAGGATGCGGTAATGAGAGATGGTCTTGCCGACCACAGTTCGTCTCCTTCCCCCCTAAATGTTAAGCCTTTGGAGGGTTAGAAAGCAATGTCAACTGATGACCTTTCGAACCAGTTGAAGGCGCAAAAAAGGGGACAGTCTACTTTTTTCACTTTTTCACCAAAGGAGAGAAATTGGCCAGACTAGCTCGAGTCGTTGTTCCCGGCTCGCCTCATCATGTCATCCAAAGAGGAATCCGTCGGACCAACGTCTTTGTTGACGCGCAGGACCGGCACGTCTATGAACGTCTGCTCAAGGAAAAGTGTGATCAATATGGTGTGAATATCTTGTCCTACTGGCGGATGACCAATCACGTCCATCTGATCGCGATTCCCGAAGCTGCGCGTTCCCTCGGTCAGGCCATGCGAGACGCGCATGGACCTTATGCCAGTTACTTCAACCGAAAATGTGGCTTTTCCGGTCATCTCTTGCAAGCACGCTTCCACTCCTGTGTTTTAGACGAAACACACTTTTGGTCGGCCATCCGCTACGTTGAACGTAATCCTGTCCGTGCTGGAATTGTCCACAGGGCTGAGGACTACCCGTGGTCGAGCGCCCTCGCTCACTGTGGGCTGCGCCAAGATCCCCTCTTGGTTGCGTTGTCGGTCGACAAGCGCCTGATTCCGGACTGGGCAACATGGCTGGCAACAGAGCAATCGATTTCCGAGTTGGCGAAAAAAATCGAGGCTCGAGAATACGCTGTAAGCGACGATCTCGTTCGAGTTCGACCGCCGCGACACCCTGTCTGCTCCCCAACCCGGCAGGTTACTGGCGGGAACACATTAGGACCGTGTCGGCAGTGCGGCGGCACGAAGCTCGTTGTCAAAGTGAATGATCGCATCGTGCCCTCCTGACTCGGTGTCCGTGGCCTACGCACTTCAGTGCTTCACGAACTTCTGCACTATCCCGCTGAGTTGCGCGATAAAGACGTCCCCCGACTCCGTGACGGTCGTACCGTGCCCGCCCGGGTTTCCCGGCAATCTTGCCACGACCTCCCCTTTTAGGTTCCGCAGGACTCCGCCCGTCCAAATGTGTTGGTCTTTGGTCATGAAGAGTGTGGAGACCCCTCCGACATCCTTCCACTGGTCGAGAAACTTGCCTTTGGAATCGAAAACCTGGATGCGCTGGTTGTCCCGATCGGTCACGTAAACCTGCCCCTGGGCATCGACCACCAGGTTGTGGGGTAACCCGAACTCTCCCGGACCTGTTCCTCTTTTGCCCCACTGCAACAGGTATTCCCCGTCTGCCGTGTATTTGACCACCCGTGCGCTGCCGTAGCCGTCGCTGACGTAAATATCGCCATTGGGTGCGAAGCCGACATCGGTGGGTAGCTTGAAATGGGTGGAGTCGGTGCCCGAGACGCCCTTGGTGCCGAGCTGCAAGATCACGCGCCCCTGCGCAGTCATTTTGTAGACCACGTGAGCACCGGCGTCGACCACCCAGATGTTTCCCTCCGGATCGACACGCACTGAGTGGGCGCCGCAGGAGTAGCATCCGGGCGGCCCATAGACAGCCGTGTAGCCTGACGCGCCCGGCGCACGGTCCTTCGGTTCAACTCTCGTGACCTTGCCCTCGCTGATCATTCCGTCGCCCCAGGAACGCAAGAACTTCCCCTCCGGGTCGAACTCCATGATCGGGTGGGCGCCGCGATGAAACACCAGGATGTTGCCATCCTTGGTTGTTGCCACGGCCACTACTTGGCCGAAATGCCAAGGCGACGGTGTGCCGATCATGGTCTTGGCCTGCATCGGCCATTTCACTTGTTTGTAAACTCCGTCGGCCGCGCTAGCGGACTGGTAAAGAGCGGCGCTGAGAACGAGCAGACTCAGGCGCCCGAAACGCATACTGAAGCTTCCTTTGCCGGTCACGTTCAAGGATTCCATGGTGTATCTCCATCGTAGAAGCTTACGCCACGCGGAACGGAAGGCCGCGGTCGCGCTCCTCGATGAAACAGGATTCCCCTTTTGGCAGTCCTGGCACGGACAGGATAGCCAACTCCCGGCTGCGATGCAACGGGTTTCGCACTGTTGCCACGTTCGGTACTCCGTTCCCTGCCGCTCCGGCCTTCGAATGCTGCCCGATCATGGCGTTCCGGCGACGCCAGAGGGCCCTTTAGCAACACCTCGCCCATGCCTCCCTGGCCGATCTTTTCTATGACTT
>JALLON010000361.1 GCA_027717925.1 Acidobacteria bacterium AH-259-G07
CTGGCTAGTGCCCGGTGCCGGCCATCTGCTTCTCAAGAAATGGGCAAGAGGAATAGTGTTCTTTACCGCGATTATGGTTCTGTTTTTCTGCGGCCTGGCCATGGAAGGCAGGCTTTTTGGTTTGAGTGCCGGGTTCTTTGGCGTGCTTAAGTTTATTGCTGATGCTGGTGCCGGGCTCCCCTATGTCTTGGGAAAACTGGTGGGATGGGGACAAGGTGACGTAACCAGCTACGGATACGAGTACGGAAACACCTTTCTTTTTACAGCCGGCTTGCTCAACATGCTTTTGGTGGTGGACACCTTTGATATTGCTCAGGGTAGGAAACAGTGAATCACTACATCGCGATCCTCATATTGTCCGTGTGCGTTGCTACGGTATTCACATTGATCACGAAGGAGACTAACGAAGAACGGATCCGTTATTTCCTCAAGCTGATGGCGTATATGGTTCTGGGTTCTTTTATTGCCGCCTGGATCATGTACAGCATTCCTTAGTCGCAATGATAAACCACTTTCTCCACTGGGTGCCGGCCTTTGCTTACGCTGCCCTGATGTTTTTCGTCTCTCACCAAAGTGATCCTTCTGGTATCAATTGGCTGCCGGACTACGCGGCTCATTTTTTGGAATACGGCTTTTTCGCACTTACCCTGGTGTGGGGTGTAACTTCTGGATTCGGAAAACGCCTCACCCTAAGGGGCGCTGTCTTCGCATGGACCGTTGCTGCGTTATACGCGCTCAGTGACGAATTTCATCAATCTTTTGTCCCTAATCGGGATGTGTCCTTTAGCGACGTGGCCGCAGATGTGGCAGGAGCCGTTGCCTGTTTGGGTGTGATCTACCTGACGAGGAAAGGAAGGTCGTAATGAGTGTCCTCATTTCTTGGTTATAATGGCTCATAAACCCCATGGCACTTGAGAAATACCAGCGCAAGCGCGACTTTAGCAAAACCTCCGAACCAGCGGGCGGCGAAGGGCAGGAATCAAAAGACCAGCCCAGGTTCGTCATCCAAAAACATCGTGCCAAGCGCCTTCACTACGATCTTCGGCTGGAAATGGAAGGGGTTTTGCGTTCCTGGGCGATCCCTAAAGGGCCTTCTTTGAATCCTGATGATAAACGCCTTGCTATCCAGGTCGAAGATCATCCTCTTGAATACGCTGATTTTGAGGGTATCATCCCGGAAGGCGAGTATGGCGCCGGCAAGGTTATTGTGTGGGATCAAGGAACCTATGAGTGCATTGGGGAAGAGACGGACCCTGTAAAGGCATGGAAAACGGGTAAGCTGGACATGCGCCTTCACGGCCAGAAGCTAAAGGGCATGTGGTTGTTGATTAAGCTGAAGGGCCGCCAAGACAACCAATGGCTCTTTTTCAAGAAGAAAGACGAATATTCCGACCTGCAGACCGAGATTACCGAGGAAGCGCCTGAGTCGGTCCTCTCCGGCCTGGAGGTAGACGAAATAGAAGCAGAAGCTTCCCCCGCCTGGCACAGCCGCGTCCATCGGCTGCTGGAAGAACTTCAAATTCCTTCTCGTGAGATTAAGGGGCAAGTGAGGCCGATGCTGGCAACCCTGGTCACTAAGGTCCCGGAAGGGAGTCACTGGATCTATGAGCTCAAGTACGATGGAATTCGCGCCTTGGCGGTAAAAAAAAAGACCAGTTTCAGCTTTACTCTCGCAGCCTAAAGCCACTTCAGCGCCAATTTCCCGAAATTCTCGATGAGCTGGAAAAGATCCCCTGCAACTCCTGATGTTTTGGGATAGGCTCTTAACCCCAGCGATTCCAAAACCTCGCGCACCTTTTGGGCCACTTTGCAGACCGCTGAAAAAGGCACTCCCTCACTCGGATCCAGGTCAATGATTAGAAAATCCGGATTTTCAAGCTGATGGGCGCGACTGCTCCAGGGATGCTGCGAGATGCAGGCCAGATTGGCCAAGTAGACCAGGGTTTGCCGATCATTACACAAAATGTAGTGGATAGTTTTCTCCGCCGAGTCGGATTCCACACTCACCGTGGGAATCCAATCTGGTAAAAAGTCAGGGGCGTTCTTCTGATAAAAACTTTCCCCCTCGATGCCATCCGGAAAGCGCTCCAGCACCATGGGGCGATCCGTCAAGTAAGGAACCAAAACATCTGCTATTTGGTGATAGAACCCGATGAGATGGCGTTTAGTGTATCCCTCCCTCGGCCAGAAGACCTTGTCGAGATTGGAGAGAAAATCGTAAGGCAGATCCCGGCTCACTTTTTCCGGCTCTCCAGGCATTTCTCTTTGACACTCTCGGGGGTCGATGTCGGGCCTTAGACCGAGAAAGATTGGAGCGCGCAGATAGCCATCTCTGGTCCACTCGTTGAACTTAACTTGGCAGACCAGATCCGGTGTAACCCAGGACTTGACTTTCAATCCTTTGGGTACGGACTTGAATGGACTCCTTGGCTGCGCTCTTTTCTTTAGCTCGCTGTAGACTTGTTCAAGTGTGCTCTGATCAAAGCCACTGCCGGTTCTCCCCACGTAGGTCAAAACTCCATTCTTAAACAAGCCCAATACGAGCGCCCCGAAGTATAGCCGGCTTCTGCTGGGTGGCGTGTATCCTGCGATTACAAACTCCTGCTGCTGAACACACTTAATTTTCAGCCATTGACGGCTTCTCTGGCTTCGATA
>JALLON010000362.1 GCA_027717925.1 Acidobacteria bacterium AH-259-G07
GATCAACCGGCTCAATTCTCACTTTGGTGTGACCGTACTGGCCCCGACCACCGGTCTGGCGGATGTACCTCCCCTCACCCTCAGCGGAAGTCGTAACGGTCTCTTTATAGGCCACTTGTGGTTTGCCGACATTGGCACCCACACCGAACTCGCGGAGCAGACGGTCGACAATAATCTCCAGATGCAGCTCACCCATTCCGGAAATAATGGTTTGACCTGTATCGGGATCGACATGAACCTTGAAGGTCGGATCTTCCTGCATTAGTTTGCCCAAGGAAAATCCGAGTTTGTCTTGATCCCCTCTGGTCTTCGGCTCGATCGCCACCGAGATAACCGGGGCCGGAAACTCCATCGCTTCAAGAATCACCGGATGTTTCTTGTCGCAAATAGTATCTCCGGTACTCACATCCCGCAGTCCTACCACCGCTGCAATGTCGCCGGAGAAAACCTTATTAATCTCCTCTCGTTTATCGGCATGCATTTTCAGTAGGCGTCCGATCCGCTCGTTGCGTTCCCGGGTAGAGTTGTAAACGGTTGAGCCTGCGTCCAGTGAACCTGAGTAGACACGCAAGAAGGCCAATTGCCCCACAAACGGATCAGTCATAATCTTGAAAATGAGAGCGGAGAACGGTTCATCATCGGAAGCTTTGCGTTGAACTAACTGTTGAATATTGGGATCGATGCCTGGGACAGCAGGAATGTCGAGTGGAGAGGGGAGGTAATTGACAATCGTGTCAAGCAGAGGTTGTACGCCTTTATTCTTAAAGGCAGCGCCGCAAAGACACGGCGTAAACAGAAGCGCACAGGTACCCTTGCGAAGTCCGGCGTGTAGTTCGCCATCCGTCATTTCTTCACCGGACAAGTACTTGTTTAAAAGCTCATCATCTGTTTCCACTACTATTTCCAGCATCTTCTGGCGCCACTCCTCGGCCTGTTCTAAGTACGTCTGGGGGATGTCCATTTCCGTAAAACTGGCACCCAAAGTCTCTGTCCCATAGACAATTGCCTTCATCTTGATCAGATCGATAGCACCTTCAAAATTTTCTTCTTGACCCAGCGGAATTTGGATCGGAACAGGCTTGGCAAGGAGTCGCTTTTTCATGGATTCCATGGCGCCAAAGAAATCCGCGCCGGGACGGTCCATCTTGTTCATAAAGGCGATGCGCGGCACCCGATACCGGTCGGCTTGACGCCAAACCGTTTCAGATTGAGGTTCTACACCGGCCACGGCATCAAAGATCGCCACTGCACCGTCCAACACCCGCAAAGAGCGCTCCACTTCGGCGGTAAAGTCCACGTGTCCAGGAGTATCAATAATGTTGATCCGGAAGTCCCTCCAAAGACAGGTGGTGGCTGCCGATGTGATGGTAATCCCACGCTCCTGTTCCTGAACCATCCAGTCCATGGTGGCAGTTCCCTCGTCTACTTCACCGATTTTGTAGGTAATTCCCGTGTAGTAGAGAATCCGCTCGGTGGTAGTGGTCTTCCCAGCGTCAATGTGCGCCATGATCCCGATATTTCGTGTCTTCTCCAATGGAACTTTTCTAGGCACAGCCTTTTTCCTAATGCCTCAAAAAACTTTTAAGGTTTTAGTGTTTCACCGAGTTGAAGGTTGACTCTTCATAAACACTGCGCACAACTTTCAACCTTCAACGGTGTCACCACCGATAGTGCGCAAAAGCCTTGTTCGCTTCCGCCATCCGATGAATGTCTTCCTTTTTTCTCACTGCGGCGCCGCGATTATTGGCAGCATCCATCAACTCGTTGGCCAACCTTTCGGCCATTGTCTTCTCCCCTCGACCCCGAGCATAATTGACCATCCAGCGAATGGCCAATGAGGTCCGCCGCTGTTGATTTACTTCTATCGGGATCTGATAGGTTGAGCCACCCACGCGGCGCGATTTAGTCTCCAACATCGGCTTGACATTATCGAGTGCTCTCTTCAAGACCCTCATGGGGTCCTCTCCTGTCCGCTGTTCAACCAGTCCCATTGCCCGATAAAAAATGCGGTCGCCCAGACTCTTCTTGCCCCGCTCCATGATCTTGTTCACGAATCTCGCGGCCAACTCACTGTTATAAACGGCGTCAGGAAGAACCTCCCTTTTCGGAATCTCTTTCCGCCTCGGCATTCACTTTCTCCAAATACAAAACAGGCTGCAAAGAACAGAGCCCATGCAGCCTTTCTGAAAAACAGTTAGTCCTTTACGATCCGGGCCTTTTAGTTCCGTACTTGGAGCGGCCATCGTGGCGATTTTCAACGCCTACCGCATCTAAAGTACCCCGAATGACGTGGTAGCGAACACCTGGAAGATCTTTCACCCGGCCCCCCCGGATGAGCACGATCGAATGCTCCTGCAGATTGTGTCCAATCCCCGGAATGTAAGTGGTCACTTCAATCGCATTGGTCAATCGTACCCGAGCGACTTTCCGCAGTCCAGAGTTTGGCTTTTTGGGCGTTTGGGTGTATACGCGAACGCAGACACCTCTTTTCTGCGGACTACCCTGCAGCGCAGGGCTCTTCGTTTTGACCCTCATTTTCTTTCGCCCCTTGCGAACTAACTGGTTAAATGTTGGCACTTCTCTATTCTCCTGAAATAAAAAAAATGATGCCGAGGCATCATTTCCTCAAAGGAAAAAGTACTGAAA
>JALLON010000363.1 GCA_027717925.1 Acidobacteria bacterium AH-259-G07
CCGCTTCCTGGTTTTGGAGTTGGTCGAGGGCGAAACCCTGGCCGAGCGCATTCAACGCGGAGCCATTCCTTTAGACAACGCCCTCAAGGTTGCGCTACAGATTGCTGAAGCCTTGGAGGCTGCCCATGAGAAAGGCATCATCCATCGGGATCTGAAACCGGCGAATGTGAAGATCACGCCAGAAGGTGTGGTGAAGGTGCTGGACTTCGGTTTAGCCAAGGCACTGGAGGATGAAGTCGTACCGGAGGACATCAGCCAATCCCCCACGATTAGCCAACTGGCCACCAAGGCCGGGATCATTCTGGGAACAGCGGCTTACATGTCGCCCGAGCAAGCCAAAGGGAAGCCAGTCGATAAGAGAACGGACATTTGGGCTTTTGGTGCTGTGCTGTACGAGATGCTCACAGGTCAACAGGCGTTTTCGGGCGAAGACGCCTCGGAGATCCTGGCGGTAGTGATCGCGAAGGAGCCGGATCTTGGGCAGTTATCCAGCAAGACTCCTGTCAGAATGCGGGAGTTGATCGAACGCTGCCTGCGCAAGGATCGTAAGATGCGTGTTCCCGATATTGCCGATGCAAGAATCTCCATCCAAGAATATCAGGCCGACCCTTCAGCCTATGAAGTCGATGTCGCTGCTACATCGCAGTTGGCTGACAAACGGCACGTGGTTCCCTCATGGATGCTGGGCGTTATGACCATAGCTCTTCTCATTTCACTGGTGGTACTGTGGCCTGCCACTAGCCCGGCAGGACCTCCGTCCCTCGGTCGCTTTGCAGTTACAGCACCAGGACGTTTCAGAGATGGCCACACGCCGAACGTGGCCTTGTCACCGGATGGCGCGCGTGTGGTGTTTGCCGCGGTGCGTGGAGGCATCCCTCAGCTTTACGAGCGGCCCATGGATCGCCTGGAGGCAACGCCGATGCCAGGCACCGAGGACGGGCACAACCCGTTTTTCTCCCCAAACGGCCAATGGGTGGGCTTTTTTGCCGATAGAAAATTGAAGAAGGTCTCACTTCTGGGTGGACGTCCTCAAGTCCTCTGCGAGGCCCCAAGTAGCCACGGTGGGACTTGGGGTCCGGATGACACCATCTATTTCTCTCCATCACACAATTCTGCGCTATCAAAAGTCTCGGCCGCTGGAGGCACGCCCGAGGCTTTGACGAGCCTCGACGCTAGCCGGGGCGAGTCGGCACACAGCTGGCCGCAAGTCCTTCCGGGAGGCCGACAAATACTTTTCACCATCTCGAAGGGGAGCGTCCTGGATGCCAGTATCGCAGTGGAGTCTCTGGAGACCGGTGAACGGCGCATCCTCTTGGAAGGCTTTTACGCCCGGTATGTGCCTACGGGACATCTGGTCTATGCTCAGGGGGAGTCAGTCCTGGCGGTGCAGTTCGATGTCGAGCATCTAGAGGTGACCGGTGCTCCAGTCCCGGTGCTGGACGGCGTGCGGTTCGCAAGGCAAGGAGCCGCAGAGTTTGCCGTTTCTGAAGCCGGATTGTTAGCCTATAGACCGGCTGGCACGGATGCAGGCAGCGGTGAACTGGTTTGGGTGGACCGAGAGGGATCCGCTCAACTCATTTCGGAAATCTCGCGCTCCTATTGGGCATCTCCCCGTCTCTCGCCCGATGGCAAACGTGTGGCGATAAGGATTGGAAGAGAAAGCAGCGACATATGGGTCTATGAGTTGGCGCGTGACACCTTGACTCGGCTGACTTTTGAAGGAAGCAACGAGTTCCCGATTTGGACGCCCGACGGCCAAAGAGTGGCGTTCACCTCAAGACGCGACGGAGGACAGGGCAATCTGTTCTGGAAGAGGGCGGATGGCACCGGGCAGGCAGAGCGTCTGACAACAAGCTCTAACCTCCAAATAGCCACTGCTTTTTCGCCCCAGGGTGAGGTCTTGATCTTTGCGGAATATGACTCCCGGTCCTTGTTTGACATCTGGATGCTTCCGCTCGATGGCGAACCGAGGTCATTTCTCCACACTCCCTTTCAGGAGCTCAAGGCAGTTGTTTCCCCCGATGGTCGATGGATGGCTTACCATTCCAATGAATCGGGACAGAGGGAGGTTTACGTGCAGGCCTATCCTGAGCCTGGGAGTAAGTGGAAGATTTCAACCGATGGAGGCACCAACCCGGTATGGGCTCCAGACGGTCGAGAGCTGTTTTACCGCAACCAGAAAAAAATGATGGCTCTTGCAATTGAGAGTGTGGGAGAGTTCAGGCCGGCGAAGCCAAGACTCCTTTTCGAAGGACAATACCGGGCTAGTGGGTATCGTGATTATGACATCGCTCCCGACGGACAGCGGTTCTTGATGATCAAGGAAGGGGTGCAGACAGGAGAAACACGGCAGGAAATCATCGTCGTCCTCAACTGGTTTGAAGAACTCAAGCGCCTCGTGCCCACGGGCAAGTGATCGGCAAAGCGCGCTGTCCCGGGCGTGGGCCTGCCATTCCCGAGTGTTGGTCGGGCATCCCCCTGGCGGGCTCTCTCGGGTGCTTGGGCCTGCACCGCGATGCGCCGGGCCACGCCGCTGAGCTCTCAGCCGATCAGAGGCTATAGATGAGCGGCCGTTGCGTATTGAAGTTCCCTAGCCTACCAGGTATTCTTGCTGGGCTTGCAGCTTGATATCCGATGTGCG
>JALLON010000364.1 GCA_027717925.1 Acidobacteria bacterium AH-259-G07
CTCTGGGGATTGAGCACAGGAACTTTCTGACCGGCATAATCCACAAACAGTTTCTCTCCGGCCCGGTGTTCCTGGCGTAACACCAGATCCAGCTTTCCCCTCCAGCGCCCGTAGAGCTCGCAAAAGCGGCTGTACTGGTAACCTTCCGGCTGGGCTTGCTTGTATTCCTGCCAGAGCAGCTGCAGCGTCACATGTTTGTGCCGGGTGAGCTCCTCGTGCAGGTACGGGAAATCGGGAGCCGGATAGCCTTGGGATGGAGTCTTGGAGGAGGCTCGAAACAGCCGATTCTCCACGCCCGCCTCGTCCAGCTCCTCCGGCAAAGGCCATCTCAAGCCGGCCGCCCGGGCCCGGGCCAGATAGTTGGCCACCGTGCTGTGGGGCAGAGAGCAGCTGCGGGCGATCTGCCGGTTGGCGAGCCCCAGCCCAAACTTAAGTCGTAAGACCTCTTTGACTTTGCGCATTGACAATCTCCTTGCTGGCATTGGTTGTCCTCCTTAAGTGATTTAGGAGGGCACCTTAGCAGCGATTGTCGTAACTTCTCAATAAGTCCGGGCAGAATGGGAAAAATTAGTCAGGCAAATCAGCAGCAGAGTTTACACCGGAAGTCCTTTACGAGGGGGTAGGCCCATGTGGACTTCCTGGGAAGCAGGGCCTTGTGTTTGACATCGAGCTTGCCCCTTCCCTGGGTTTCGCCGAGATAAATCCAGTTTGCCGCCTGGTAGCAGGTGCCGCGAAAGCGCAGGGTTTCTACAAAGGTCTCGATCAAGACAGGACGTAGCCGTAACGTTGTTGCCAGTCGTCAGTAAGCCTGCGGGCTGCCATGGCCAGCAGTCGGGATGCAAGATTTCGAGAATGGACCCAGGGCAGGATCAAGAAGCGGGCATTATTGACCACGAGATGGAGATTGCGCTCACGTTGCTCGGGAGTCCAGCCGATGAAGCGGTCTCGCGGAGCCGTTTTCCATGCGGCGGCCCCAAATCCAAGTAAAGCAAGGACACTACCATTTGCCCGCGCAAAGTATCGCAGCTGAGCACCGGGCAGGGGCTGATAGCCCAGGTAGTGATAGCGGTCGATGTACTCGTTCCACAGATGCGATGCCTTGCGCTCGACGAGCGGCTCCAAATGGAGGTCTACCAGGGCATTGGCTGGGATGACGGTGGGGAACAGCTCCGCTTCAGCCTGAGGTGTGCGGCGCTTATAGGGCCTGCCGTTGCCATTGCCGTTGAGCGGCGCGGGGAGCTGGATTAGACCATCATCGTGCATATGGAGCATGGCGACGCGGCAGCTCATATCTTTGAGGCGCCCGTCGGCGCGGTACCATCCCAAATGTTCGCACACGAGTCGGGATAACTGGGCGCGGTTGGCGCCGGGGGTGTCAGCAATGAGGCGCCCTATGCTTTCAAGTTCCGACTCGGTGAAGGCGCGCCCGCAGTAGCGCAGAGTATGGCTCATCAGGCAACGTTCTCCACCAGGGGTCTAGGTGGGTTACGCGCTCGCTGCCGCATTAGATCGGTCAGCGGGGGGATCGTATTTTTACCGGACACCCTATCTTTGAGGTACTCCCAAAACGAAATCCCCAGCTTGCGGCACGTTTTCTTCAGGCTAGTGAAGGTGTCCCGGCAGCGACGCCCCAGGGCGCTCCGGGTGGAACCGCTGATTTTGCGCTTCTTTACGTATTCCCGGATGTCTCTCTCACTTAAGTTGTTGTGTAAAGGGATGTCCGGACGCTCAAGCACCAACAAAAGTTCCGACTTGTTTTGACGGATCCGCTGCAGTGTCAGGTTCAAACTTACAAAGCAGGACTTGGTGCCGAATATCTCATCGAAAGGCGCTTCCAACTCTGCTTTTTTCTGGTCGCTGGGGGCTTGCTTGTAGGTTTTCAGATCGGCGTATAGATCCCAGATCCAAGTTCGTATTTCCTGGACCGCTTGGCGCTGTTTCTGGTTGAAACCGACGAGCTTATTGACGATCCGCTCGGCATGGACCCAGCACAGGGCGTGCCTCAAAACATCGAATTGCCCGGCATCGTCGCTTACGATGACCAGCTCTGGATTTAGGCCATGTTCGAGCACGCTTCCCAACAGCGCGCCTTCCGTCGCGATGCGAATATGCCGTTCATCGGTGAAGTTCAAAGCCCCAAGAACAGCTTTCCAACTCCTTTCACTTGCAAAGGACCTCTTCTTGTTGGCGGCCAGGCCTTCAAGCTGAGCCCGGGGGAGCTTTTGCGCACGCATGTAATCAAGGGCATCGCTCTTGAGCACATAATCGCTGTTCCCTGCACGCAGAATCCTTGGGGCCATATAGAGAGTGAAGCATAGTTTTGGAGCTGTGTTCAGCTTTTTTTCGAAAAAAACTGGTAGATGGGTTTCTATGGACGTGCTGCTGGTCTGCCCGGACTTATTGAGAAGTTACGATTTGTCCTTCAAAGTTCTCAAGTGCACACCACGGAAAATCACGGAATACTGCATAATGGCAGGCAACTTTTTCCGTGGAATTCCGTGTTTTCCGTGGCCCCCAAATTGCCCTGACCCACAGAACATTCCGTGTGATTCCGTAATTATTCGTGTGCTTCCGTGTTTCCCAGGAAGGCCTGCAGTGGGAACGGCAGTATCGCGTCGCCATCAAATTCCGAGGCC
>JALLON010000365.1 GCA_027717925.1 Acidobacteria bacterium AH-259-G07
TCGTAGACGCTCTCTAAAAGCAAGTGGGTCACGACCCAGCTTGGATTGCGAGTGGCGCTCGATGTTCGACTTCAACTTGATGAAGATAGCGGGTGAACAGATCAAATCTGGGAGTACGTTGAGCGAGGCGCTCGATGCGGCAGAAGGGGAACGGCCGTGAAACCGTACCGGAACCCGACGACGGTGGCAGCTCAGAAGAATGTATCACTGAAAGCAAATACGAGCCCTAGCTCAATTTGCCCGAGACCTTCCACTCGTCACTGGCGTCAGGTTCCCTCAGTACGGTGTCAGCTCCTCTGGAACAGACTCGGATTCTTCAAAGGGCTGGAGGAAATCCGAAGATGCTCCGAGACCCAAAATTCTGGCTTTGGCCTCTTTCCTGGGAATTCCGTACAGGCGTTCCGCTCGGAATGTCACAAAAGAAAGGAAGTGAGGGGATCGAGCCACAGGAAGATAAGAGCGGGCCTCGCTCAAGTACTGCTCCAGGGTCGGTTTTGGTCTGGAGCGCCGTGCCCGAGAACCCTTGAATAACAGTGGCCCGTTGGTTCTAGCTTCTTCAGGCTTCTCTCCCCTCCCCTTGGTTTGAAGATTTCGGCCGACCTTGATGAGATGCTTGTCCGGTATTTTGCAGCGAACCCTCCCCTTGAACTGACTCAGCATAGCGCGATAAATGAACCCCCGGGTCTTTTTCCTATGGCCTCCCAGGATAGGCTGAATCGTGTTATGAGTGCTCGCGTACCCCATTCGGCGAACGGTCTTGGACACTCGTATGGCCAGTTGACGCATAGTGTACCCGGGGTGCTCCGCAATCCAGGCCCGGGCCAGAGCCGCAATCGGCTTTGCTTTCACCCAACTGAGATCTGCTCTTCTCGTCGGCGTTAACTTGGCAATCTCCTCTTCCCAGTTCTTCAGCTGGGGGAATTTTTCGCGAAGTACCATTTCCATGGCCGTGACCACCCTACGCCGTACTTGCGGAACTTTTCCATCCACGAGACGTTGGAGATGGTCAAGGCTAATCGACACGCCCTGCTCGGACATCTTTCGTTGCAGCAAGAGGGCCAACCGTCTGGAGGGAGCTTCACGATGGAAACACTTCCAAACCCAGGCCAGCTGAGTCAATCTGTGCGAACTCTCCAAACTCCGGCTTTCAAGGGATTGACGGATCTCTTGAGCCAGATTCTGCCATTGCTCTCGGACAGAAGCCTCCGAATACAGGCCATGTTCCGTTAAGAGCGTCAGCAACTTCTCCCGTACCTCCCTTCTGACGAGTCGATAGTCCTTTCCAGCCAGTATCTTCTCGAGGTGATTGATACTCCGGTGAATGTCCTGGCATGCCAGTTCCTGCCGGAGGTGGAGAGCCAGGAAGCGTTTTGATTTGCCGGGGTTCAGATGCAGCCACAGTTGAGCCAACGGGACAATGCTTTCGATGGCAACATAGGGAGAAACCCGCTTGCTTTGGGGGATTTGAAGACCTGCGTCAGCCAGGGCTTGTTCAATATCCTCCGTTTTCCGGAAGCCGTCGCTCTCGAGGAGCAGCTCGCGCATGGTCGTCTCGACTTCTCGCGGGACCGTGAAAATTGCACCAGTTAATTGCCGCTTGAGCGTGCGGACATGATACTTGATTCCGCAGATGGCCGAGCGTCGATTTAGCTCGCGTGCTAGCGCTTGGCGAGAAGATCCGGGATTCTTCCGCAGAAACAGAGTGGCCATCGCACGAAGTAGAACTCCTGGTACCCGCTCGGGGGAACCACGGACGCCGTACCCCCGCGGCTTTGCAAGAAAAGTTGTGGCTTTCTTTGACCAACTATGCATTGGACTGTCTACATCTAAAGACGACCGCCGTGCCTGGCCCAAGTAGAGAGAAACGCTGAAACGGCTTGTCCGGGCACCTAACCCTAAATTGCAGCCCATTCCGCCTTAAAGGAGAGGCAAGAGAGAAATGCGTTGGCAATGCAGACCTCCGGACCCGGTTTCTGACATCACGTCAAAATTAAGCAGCGCATCCTCAAATCAGATCGCCAAATTTTGCGCTTCGCCCGTTTGCCCATTGCCCTGAACACCCTGGCAACCTCAGAGATCGTTAAAAGCGGTTTGGGAAACCTGGCTGAACAGAGCGTACCTACGCAAAGATGCATTATGAAGTTGCGGACCAGGCCGCAAAGCCACCTTTGAGGCTACGAACATTCTCAAACCCCTTCTGTTTTAAGAACTGCGTCGCCTTTAGGCTCCTTTCCCCGTGCTCGCAGTAAACGATAATCCCGGTCTCGAGGCCAACTGCTGACAATCTGCTGGCCCAGTTCGTTATCAACTTCTAGCGCACCGTCAATCTTTCCCCGTTGGATTTCATAAGGTTCGCGGACGTCCAAAACAGCCAGATCGGAATTAGAGGAGATGCGCTCTTTCGCCTCTTAAACAGTAATCTACAATTCCGCCACCGGGTCGTAGATCTCAACGGATTCATCAACCTTCTCTTGGCAGTATTTGTTGTAGGCGCTGGTGAGCATCTTGGTTAATACTTCCACGCTCTGACCCTCGATCTGGTGTCTTTCGATTATGTGCACCAGTCGACCCTCGCGGAAAAGAGCCATACAGGGCGAACAGGGAGGATATCCAACGAAATACTCCCTGGCTTGGGC
>JALLON010000366.1 GCA_027717925.1 Acidobacteria bacterium AH-259-G07
TTCTCGGTCTGGGGACCGCAGGGTGCAGCAACGCCCAAATTGATTTTGGTTCTTTCGATCGACCAGATGCGCTTTGATTACTTAATGCGCTTTAGTGATCTATATAAAGGTGGCCTTCGAAGGCTTCTGGATCATGGTGCGGTCTTCAGCAACGCCAACTATCGTCATGCCATCACCTCGACTGCGCCTGGCCATTCGGTGATCCTTTCCGGCCGTCATCCGAGCCACTCTGGAATTATTGCCAACAGCTGGTACGATCCGTTCTTAAAAAGAGTCGTCAACGTGGTGGAAGATCCTACGCATTCCCCGTTGGGAGGTGAGGGTCGTCAAGCTTCTCCGGTCAACTTTATGGGTTTTACACTTGGCGACATGCTGAAGCAGAAAAATCCGGAGTCCCGCGTAGTAGCTGTTTGTTTAAAGGATCGTTCAGCCATCCTGATGGCAGGTCATCGAGGGGATGCCGCCTATTGGTATGAAACCTCCGGGGGCAACTTTGTCACCAGCACTTACTATATGAACAAAGCTCCCGCGTGGCTGCAAGAATGGAACAACCAACGTTTGCCAGACCGGTATGCGGGTAAGAAGTGGACGCGCCTGCTCGAGGACGAAAAACTATATGAGAAGTATGCGGGCCGGGATGCAATCGAAGGGGAGTGGGACCGCAAGGATATCGTTTTCCCCCATTCCATCCGTGGAACCCCCCCGGAAAGTGGATTTTATGATTATCTTCGCCGCACACCCTTTGTCGATGAACTGACGCTGTCCGTGACAATCCAAGCCATGCGGGCACATGAACTCGGTAGGGATGCCATTACCGATATCCTGGCTGTTGGTTTTGCCGCAACCGACGTTGTCGGGCATACCTATGGAGCGGAGAGCCAGGAGGTCATGGACCAGCTTCTACGACTGGACCTCATTCTGGAAAGGCTGTTTCAGGAGGTGGACCCGAGTGTTGATCTGGTCAATACTCTGGTGGTCTTGACATCAGACCATGGATCTCTCCCTCTGGTCGAAACCTTACAGGCCAAAGGCATCGATGCCCGACGAGCTAATCCCAGGGTTCTGGAAGCTGCAGTTGAGCAGGCATTGGAGACTCGGTTTCCGGGTGTGGAAAGCCTGATTGCTCATTTTGACAGAGATATCTATTTCGATGAAGAGGTGATTCAAAAGCACCAGCTCGAACGCAAGGAGGTCGAAGCCACAATCATCAAGGCACTCCTATCGACCGGCCTCGTCGAAGCGGTTTACACCCATTCCCAGCTCTTGAGCAATAAACCTTCCACTGATCCCCACATTGAGCTCTTTCGGAATTCCTTTTTTCAACCGAGAAGCCCTCATCTGATAGTTTTACCTAAAAAATATTTTTACCTTGACCCTCGTCCCGGAGGAACTGGTCATGGCACCGCGCACGATTATGACCGGCACATTCCGATCGTCTTCATGGGTACAGGAATTAAGCCCGGATTATATCCCGATCCTTGCGGGCCTGAGGATATTGCTCCCACAATCGCCAGACTGCTCGGCTTTGATTATCCCAAGGAGAATGATTCGCGCCTGTTGCTGGAAATGATTCAAAGTGCACCTTCATCGGTTGTCCTTGATTCGAAGTGAGCTACACTCAAATGAGTGAATACAAACGGGGCTTAACTTCGGAATCCGGGTTCAACATCGTCGCTTTTTCCCGCGATGAAGCGCGGAGCTATCTTCAGGAACCCTTCCTTCCTTAGAATGGCTTGAAGATGGCCAGGTAGGCAGCCACACCGGCCAGCAGCAATGAACCCCACCACAGGTAGTTGCCGGATTTCAAAACTCGGCCGGTAAGGACAATCATAGCAGCAAAAATAAGCCAAATGAGTATCTTGAGGAAAACCCACCCGGGCCAGGGCCAGTCGATGGGCAGACGGGCCAGCAGACCGAATCCCGCAACCATCACCACCACTAATCCGATGCCGTTAGTGATGGCGGCGAGTTTTCTCCAACGGGAGCTCTTTGCTTCGCCAGTGGCGCTGAGGACGATTAATCCCCCGAGAGAGACGAAGATCATGAAAATTCCAATCAAGTGAATGATCTTGTAGATGGAATAGGAAACCATATTATTTTCTCCTCTTCTTCGCGTTACTGCTGCTGAGCCACTTCCATATAAAGAGATAGTAAAAACACTCTAAGCCAAAGCCTGACGCATACACTTGGGTAATGACTGATCTTCCCTTCTGCACAGTCAATCCGTCAAAACATCAGAGACATGCCCTACCTCGAAAATTTTTCCTTAAATCAAACAGCCAGGGTAAACCCATATGAGTTGATTTGCCAACCCTGCCCTCGGCCTTGAAGCTGGAGAAGGCTCTTGGCGGACGAAGTCCGCTTGTCAGTCAGTCTCAGCGCGCGAGGTCGAATATGGTTGGCATAGATTTTTAAATCAGGCAACGAATCCATTTCAGATAGATTTTTGATGAGTCAATTCGCTTACTTGACCTCTTTTCCGACTCGAAATACAATCGGGCTCGCAAAGGGAGTTCCTATCAACGTAAGATGATCGGCAAGACCATCGGCCACTACAGGATTCTGGAGAAGATCGGCGAAGGAGGAATGGGGGAAGTCTACCGGGCTGAGGACACCCGCCTGGGCCGTGAGG
>JALLON010000367.1 GCA_027717925.1 Acidobacteria bacterium AH-259-G07
CGAGAGGGCTCAACGAGAATTATGCCCGGGAGCTGATGGAACTTCACACGCTTGGAGTCGACGGCGGGTACACACAACAGGACGTGATCGAGGTGGCCAAGGTCTTTACCGGTTGGACACACTCCGGGAATGCCCGTGCAGGCCCCGTCGCATTCGAGTTTCGTGCCAACTCCCACGACCCCGGAGACAAGACCGTGCTGGGCACAACCATTCATGGAATTCCTGGGAAACAGGGGGTCCGGGAAGGTGAGCAGGTTCTGGACATGCTGGCCAAGCATCCCTCCACAGCAAGGTTTTTGGCGATGAAGCTGGCCCGCCGCTTCGTGGCGGATGATCCGCCGAGGTCACTTGTTGGCAAGGTTGCGCAGACATACTTGAAAACGGACGGGGACATTCGTGAGATGCTGTCAACAATCTTTCATTCGAAAGAGTTCTGGTCGCCCCAAGCCTACCGTGCTAAGGCGAAGAAACCGTTGGAGTTGATTGCCAGCTCGGTGCGAGCGGTTGGAGCACAGTTCACCCCCTCCCCAGCTCTGCTCCGAACCATGCAGCTCATGGGGGAGCCACTCTATCATTGTGGGCCTCCCACGGGCTATCCCGATGTTGGGGCGGCTTGGATTAACTCAGGCACACTGCTCTATCGCTGGAACTTCGCGGTTGCCCTCACAGGAGGCAGGGTGCCGGGTGTGCGGCTTCGAGGCTTGTTCGATCTTGGTGGTCAGGGGACGCAGGAAATTCTGGACACCCTTTCCGATCGATTCCTAGGTGAAAAGTTGTCAGACAACACGCGTACAAAGCTCCATGCCATGCTTGAACACCACCGGGCTGAGATGACCGACCGTAGAGGCAAGGCAGAGCGGAGCGAGGTGCAGTACATCGCCGGCTTGGTGCTCGGCTCCCCGGAATTTCAAAGAAGATAGAGGACAAAAAAATGATCATCAGCAGACGCTTCTTTCTCAAGTCGAGTGGTTTAACCTTGTTTGCCACCGGCACGGCGCCTTCCTTCTTGGTGCGGCTGGCAGCCATGCCCAGTGCTGGCAGGAAAAAGGTGCTGGTCGCCCTTTTTCAGCGGGGCGCAATGGACGGTCTGAACGCCGTCGTTCCTTATAGCGACGACCTCTACTACCAAGCTCGCCCGACCATCGCCCTGCCTCGACCTGGTAAAGGAGAAGGGGCCGTTCTGGATCTGGATGGCCGTTTCGGCCTGCACCCGCAGCTGGCTCCCTTCAAGCCATTCTGGGATGATAAAAGCCTGGCGATCATTCATGCGGCGGGTTCTCCTGACGCGACTCGCTCACATTTCGACGCCCAGGACTTCATGGAAAGCGCTACGCCAGGAGATAAAGGGACCCGGGACGGCTGGCTGAATCGATACCTTGAAGCAAATGAGCGCAAGGAGGCGTCGCCGCTGCGGGCGGTCTCTATGGGACCCAAATTAGCTCGCTCCCTGCAGGGCTCCGCACCGGCCGTCGCAATTAACAATCTGGAGGATTTCAGACTGCCCGACAAGGCACCCATCAAAGAAGGCTTGATGAGCATGTATGGCGAGGTTGGGGCCGCTCAGACGAGCGCTCTGATGAGCCGTGTCGGCCGAGACACTTTTGCCGCTCTGGAGCTGGTGACAAGGCTCGACGCTAGCTCCTACCACCCGGCCAATGGGGCCAGTTACCCCCAGAGTAAGTTCGGCGAATCGATGAAGCAGATCGCCCAAATGATCAAAGCAGACCTGGGTGTGGAAGTCGCCTTCGCGGATATGGGGGGCTGGGACACGCACACCAACGAAGCCGTGCGGCTGAACAATCTGTTGGAGGAGTTCAGTTCAACCATAGCCGCTTTTGTTACCGATCTAGGCAGCAGGATGCAGGATGTCGTGGTGCTGACCATGTCGGAGTTCGGCCGAACCGCGCGAGAAAACGGAAACCAGGGAACCGACCACGGCCATGCCAACTGCATGTTCGTGTTGGGCGGCGTCAAGGGGGGGAAGATTTACGGCGATTGGCCCGGCTTAGAGCGGGAGCAGCTCTACGAAAGCCGGGACCTGGCGCTGACGACCGATTTCCGTGACGTCTTCGCGGAGGTCCTGAGCCGGCATATGGGGGCCAAGAAGCTGGAGCAGATCTTCCCCAACTATTCGCCGGATCGCAAGAAATTCCAGGGGTTCTTGACAGCCTAATTTCTCCCCGAAGTATCCCAGTCAGGAAGAGAAAATCTCCAGCCGCTGCCTCACAATCGCCACGCTTGTCTGTGGCTTGCTTTGGCAGCTCGATTCTGGTGAAAATGAAAAACTTATTCATGCTCTTTGCGGGCATCCTTTTACCGGTCATCATTATCTGGAGCTTGACCAAGCCCCCCAAGAAAGTGCCCTTGGAATGGGAACTGGCCGTGGTCAATGCAGAAGCTCGGGTCCCTGTGGATCATCCCACGGTTTCTGAATTTGGTGGACTGCTCGACCGCCTGGAGAGAAAATGCTCCAATTCCAGAAGGGAAATTACCGAGGTTTGTATTGCGGCTCACTATTTTCGGAAAGAACGGGGCAGCTTGGACACTTTACTGGAGTTTACCAGCGATGTGGATGAAGCGATCCCCAAGGATCTGGATTTCAAGATGGACGTAAAGAAAGT
>JALLON010000368.1 GCA_027717925.1 Acidobacteria bacterium AH-259-G07
TGACAAGCGCCTGGTCTCCTGCCGCCAGAACACCGTCGAGATGCTACGTCATGGATCGTGCCTACATCGACTTCGGCCTCGATCGGTCCTCGAACGCCATGCAGCGCAATCCGCACCAGCCGCTGTTCCGATCCCTTCACCCATTCCAGGCAACCCGTTCACCTAGAGGTCAGGCGCTCGTCCGGGATAGTAATGACAAGGTTCCGCTTGGGGGTGTCCCCCACGCCGATGTGAGTGATCACTTTCTTGGTCTGGGCGTCCACCACACAGACCTTATTCTGACTTCGGACGGCGACGTACGCGTACTTGCTATCTGGTGAAAAGGTCAGCCAGTACACACGACCGGTCATCGGGATGGCCGTGATCTCCGGATAGTCAGGCTTTGTGAGGTCATGAACGTGCACCATGCGATGCTCCACATTGCAGGACCAGATCTCCTTCTGGTCCGGGCGGATTGCCAACCCGTGAGAGCGGCTCGCCTGGCCTTTGTACTTGTCTGGAATCCGATGTGCGACCCGAGCGATGACCTTTCGGCTAGCGATGTCCGCCACTTCAAATCCAACCAATCCGTCAACGTTTTGATAGTAGCGCTTGTTGTCGGTGGACAGCGCCGGCGGCCGAACCGAGTCTGAAAATGGAATGTGTCCCACCACTTTGTGCCCAGCTGCAACATCGACAATCGTCACCCTGTGGGGATCACCCATCGGTGACAGGTACATCCAGCGACCGTCGCGCGAGGCCTGAGTGTTGTGCGGACGACCGCCCGTGTGAATCTTTTTGACGACGGTTCGACGCTCACCGTCGATGACCCAATAGTTCCCATCGTTGCAGGGCACATAGACCCACTTGCCGTCCGGCGTGCAGGCCAGCTGATTCGGTTTCGGACCAATCGTCAGCCGGTGCGTGATTTCGTAGCTTTGTGGGTCGATCCACAAGAGCTCTCCCTGGGGCCGGCTGAATGCCTCGATCGAGACGTACACCACGCTCGCATCGTCGGATGCCGCAATGCCATGCGGTTCGGGTCCAACGATGATTCGCTTGACCACCTGGTGGGTTCCCACATCGATGACGTCGACGTTGTTCCCAGTGGAGTTCGTTTGCCACAGGTATTGTGTACCGCCGGCAAATCCCACCATCGGGGCGAGAAAAAGGCAAATGATGAGGCAGTAAAACGGTAAGGCTTTGCTCATGGGCAGACCTCCTTTAAAGTAGATTGTGGGGGCAGAATGACACAAGCTTCAGCTGACCGCAAGTCCGACAGCATCTCTCAGCGGAAACACGCCTCTGCCCTCGCCGGCTCGATTCTCGCTTTGCCGAGAGCGGCTGATTAGCCGACTATGAAATCGTGTGCCCGGACGGTCTTCCGACCGTTGGCCTTGGCACGAGCAGTGGCTTGATCGATCAGCCAGTAGACCCACTGGTTGAGACCCCCTATCGCGTCTCCACCAGTGTTGCAGCCCTTGGCCTGGATTGCAACCCTTACCTTGCTGGCTACTACAAGAATGTCTTCGTTCATGTTCGCACCTCCATGTGGACTTGGCTACGTTCGGAAAGGCCTATCCTCCCCGAGTGAAATCGTAATGGGGCTAAGTGAAATAATCAAATAGATTTTTGCCGATCAATGGGATCGCCGCCACCGGGTCAATTCTCCCACCCACAAGACGTTGTGCAGACTCAGCAGGTCAAAATGGTGAGAGAGAGCCATAGAGTCTCTATACTTCGGAATTCACGGCATGAATCAGAGCCTTGATATAGCCATAGCCGAAAGCAAAGGCCTGAAGCTTCCCAGGATCGTCAGGATGGCTCGGCATATGATCCGGACAGAAAGCGCCGGAAAACTGCACATCTCTCAGAATTCGAATGATCTTGAGAAAATCCATCTCCCCTTCATCGGGGTACACTTCCGAGAAATCGTGAAGCCCTCCGCGGATGTTTCTCATATGGATTTGGTGTATCTTCCCTCGTCCGCCCAGGTATTGGACAATGGGGAGGATTGCTGTCTTCGGGTTCCTTAACCCTTCACCAGTTGTTCCCAAACACAATTGGAAGCCATTGTAAGGGCTGTCGACAATCGATTCGTATCGTTTGATTGCTTCAAAAACGGACGGAGAATCCCAGTTCTCGGCGCCCTGATACCCGAATGGAAGTCCCGGTGGGTCATAAGGATGGCAGGCCATCCTCACATCGTATTCTTTGGCTACCGGAATTACCTTTTCCAGGAAATAGGTGATGCGTTCCCAGTAATCTTCGGAAGTGACCCTGCCTGATTCTCCCACAGGCAGATCCTCCCAGTTGTCCTCAAGCTTAAAACCATTGTAGGTAACCCCGCCTCGCCCTGCCACTCGCCGGTTTCGCCTTATGGGGATCACTCTCCAATGATGAGGGATGATCTCTACGCCGACTTGGGAAGCCTTACGGATATTCTCCCTAATGGTCTCAAGTCTTCGATCGCGCTCTGGACCTTTTCTCAGCCTGATATAGTCATCATTCATTCTGATGGCTTCGAAAATAACTCCGTATTTATCACAGTTGTCTTTCATCCCCTTCAGGTCATCGAGATCCCAGGCACCGTCCATGGAAAGCTTTCTGACTTTTGCGGTGAGATGCTTTACACCGTG
>JALLON010000369.1 GCA_027717925.1 Acidobacteria bacterium AH-259-G07
GAAGAGTAGTTGCTGACCCATCTAAAAGATGGCATCAGCGAAGAACACCCAGTAGTAAACCAAGTAGGCACCGGCTCCAACAAGGAACATGGCGCTGGCACGTTTGATGTAGGGGATCGCTCCCTTCAGCCACCGCGCCACCGTGCCCCGAAAAAGGGCACTCCCTATGGTGACCGCGGTGAGGATCACACCCATACCGACGGCATAGCTGATGAATTGTCCAAATGACGTCAATAGGCCCCGGGTAGCCAGGGCACTCCCAACCACCACCAAGAAGATGGGGAGGGTGCAGCTCAGCGAACCAACGGCATAGCCGATTCCGAATAAAAAGACGTTGCCCAAATTACGCTTCGGGCTGACGTGCACCCGGCTGGCCGCCATGATACCAATATCTCTATTGGTCACTAGGAGCCATGCGCCCAACCCAACCATTACCACTCCAATAGTTGCCCCAGCGTATGGGAACACGTTGATGAGCCACTGGCCGCCAGCGGTCACGATACCACCTGCGATGGCGGAAACAACGATAAAACCTGCTGTCGCCGCGCCGCCGAGAAGCAGGGCTTTGAACAGCCGCCTTGTGGCCGACGAGTCGTAGAAGCCAGCTTCCTCTGTTCCAAGATGGTAGGAAATGTAGGAGGGCAGAAGAAGAAAACCGCAGGGGTTTATGCTAGCGACCATCCCAGCCGCGAAAGCAAACCCGATCGGCAGTAAGTTGACAATCTTGGCCGCCGCGGTCTCGGCACCTGCCTGAAAGGCGATCAGAACAAAGATGACGGCGACCACGATGATGCCGGGAAGAACGAAAGAGGCGATCAGCTTCATTGGAGAAGTCGTTTGGGCACGATCAGAACCGGCGGTCATTGTTAGCTCCTTTAGCGGCGGCTCGACACTTCGAGTAGCTCCTCCACTAACTCGCCCAGCTTTTCTTCGTTCAAGAGCCCAGTCCATGTATCGACAATCTCTCCGGCCGGCGTGATAAAATAAGTGCTGGGCATTCCTAACACCTGGTATGACCGCATGACTTCGGGATCCAATGTCGTTGCGGCAGGGTAAGTCACTCCTAATTCTGCAATTAATGCTTGACCCTGCTCTTTGGTGCCCAGAAAGGTAAAGGGTCCCACGTCCACACCGACCAGGATTATTCTGCCCTTGTACCGATCGTACACCCGCTGAAACTCTGGCATCTCAACGCGACACGGCGGACAGAGACCGGCCCAGAAGTTCAGCACCACGGGTTTACCCTGGGCAAGTAACTCTGATAATCGGAGGCGCTTGCCACCCAATACATCATCGCCCTGGTAGACAATAATCTCAAAGTCTGGTGCAGTCCTGCCAGGCCCGGCTTTCACTGCGGATGATGTCGAGGCAATAGCCTGCTGGCCGGATGCGCTACATGTCGCCAGCGTTACCAGGGCCATTACCGTCGTCCCAAGTAGAATCGACATGTTCTTCATGAATGCAACACCTAAGCGGCAAGAATTGTGAGTCAATTTCTCCGTCAGAATGGTGGAAACTGCTAGCAGCAAATCATATACCAGGTGATCACTCACCGTGAACCCCGGTAGTGACTCCTGGAAATTCTACACGAAATTGGACCAGTGATTTTTACAAAAATAGCTCCAATGCATGTCCTTAATTGCGAAGTATTGCTTCTTCCCTGAGTAGGGCGTCGAGTTTGTCAGCGATCACCTTCTTTGAAGCTGTGCCAACCAGCTGATCCACTACTTGACCATCCTTGAAAAACGTGGGAGACAATATCTGAAGAGCCCGTCGTCCAAAATAGTCCCTCAGGATTGGTGATTTAAGAGTCTTTGGGGGAGAAGTAATCCTCGTTTTGGACTCCTAACCCGGCCCGGTAGACTTTGGGCCCAGGAGTCCAGCGTGGAGTCTCAGATGCAGTTACCTTACACGATTTCTAGTCCGGAGTAGAAGCAGAGTGAAGCAGAGGCTCAATTCTGTACATTAAGAGCCAAGTCAGCTATGGTAGAAACGCTTTTGGTGCGCCCGCTGTGTTGGAGAGGCCAATACTGGGAGTAAATTCGGGTGTTTGGTCTCCGCAATTTTGCATTAACCAAGATCAATCGCACGCTATAGGCAGAGGTTGCGCCGCGGGCGTCCTGGCGAAGGGAGAGTGAGATGGCAGAGAATGTCTACAAGGTGATCGAGCTGGTAGGAACCAGCACCGAGTCGTGGGAGAAGGCGGCCGCGGCCGCCGTTGAGACGGCTTCGAAGTCCTTGCGGGACCTTCGCATCGCCGAAATCGCCGAGCTGGACATGCAGCTCGAGGACGGCAAAGTGCGTGCCTACCGGGCGAAGGTGAAGGTCTCCTTCAAGTATCAGGCTGGCGACTGAGCTAGACCCCGTTCCGAGCAAGCTCCCTGTTGAGGGTTTTCTCACCCTCGAAAGGGCTTACCGGCGACCGAGCGTTCGCCACAAACGTTACCGTATTTACGGAGCGAGGCACTTAGCCTAAATCTGTTATCAAAAGGTCCGACTCGACTTCCACCCGTAAAGGAAGGAAGAAGCGGTTCTATGAAAATCAGGTAGCTTCCTGGCAACAGCCCTGGGATAACGTAACTGCCCTCGCTGTTTTGGTGACTTTCCTGGTA